>CALGHC010000823.1 GCA_937915965.1 uncultured Myxococcales bacterium | reverse complement strand
CGAGGTCAGCCGGGCGCCGTTGTCGGCGGCGTAGCGGATGGCCTGGGCGGCCGCGCGGCGAACGAACTCGTCGTCGTCGAGCAGGGCGGTCTCCAGCCACCCCTGGGACACGGAGCCGGCGGCCACCAGGGCCCGCAGGATGAAGAGGCGGACCTCGGCGCCCTCGAAACCGGTCCAGCGGGCGTAGGCCTCCATGAACAGCCGCGCGGCGTCGCTGTGCCGGCCGGCCTTGTAGGCGGCTTTGGCGCGCCCAGCGAGGTCAACCGCTTCGCGCTCGCGGACCGGATCAGCCGCCTGAGCGCCCACCGTAGGCGCCGCCGCCAGCAGCGCGCCGGCGACCAGCGCGCACGATAGCGCGACGAATCGCAGGCGCCGGGCCGGTGTGGCCGGCGGGAGAGGTTCGTTGCTTCCGGGTGGTCTCATCATGGTCGAATGATCGCCCTGACTGCACCAATTCGTCAAACGCTCCAGCCCGCTCCGCCCGGCAGACCGTCGCATCGCGTCACGACACCAGCAGATCGACGATCACGCCATCAAGCCACTGAAATCCAGGTTCGAGCACCCGCAGGCGTGTGCCCTGCAGCGCGATCGGTGCGCCGCGTTCGATCGCCCGCCTCGCCCTTTTGACCAGCGTGTCCCGTCTGGCGATTCCGACGCGCCTCGCGAGGTGGTCGAGGTCGACGCCCTCGGCGAGCCGCAGCCCGGTCAGCAGCAGCTCATCGACGTGGGTATCGGCTTCGATCGACTCGCGCATCTCGACTGGCTCTGCTCCGGCTTCGACCGCCTCGAACCAGGAGTCATTGTCGCGCAGGTTGCCCCAGCGCGTGCCGACATCGTCGCCGTCCGTCGCGGCGATGAAGCCGTGCGCCGAGACGCCCAACGCGAGGTAGCTGCCGCCGCGCCAGTACACCAGGTTGTGGCGGCTCTCGTGCCCTGGCCGCGCGAAGTTGGAGACCTCGTAGCGCCGCAACCCGTGACGCTCGGCCACCGACGGCACCAGCTGGAGCATGGCGCTCTGCAATTCCTCGTCGGGAGGTGCAGCCAGACCTCGGTCGATGCGCTCGGCGAGGGGCGTGCCGGCTTCGACGGTCAGGCCGTAGGCGGACAAATGGGGCAATCCCAGGGCGAGCACGGTCTCCAGGTCGACTTCGAGGTCGGCCAGGGTCTGGCCGGGTCCACCGAAGATGAGATCTGCGCTCGCGCTCTGCAGCCGACCGGCGGCCAGCAGGTCGGCAACCTGCCTCAGAGTTCCCAGAGCGCCGGCGCGGTCGTGCCGCCGATCGAGGGCACGGAGCCGGCTGTCATCGAGGGCCTGCACGCCGATCGACAGCCGCGAGACGCCTACGCTTGCGTACTCGACCGGCTGCCAAGTCGACGTCGTGCCCGGGTTGGCCTCCATCGTGATCTCGGCGCCGGTCTGCAAGCCACCCCACCGGTCGAGGGCGCCGAGTACCGATCCGATCGCCGTGGGCCCCCACAGCGACGGCGTCCCGCCTCCGAAGAAGACAGTCGCGATCGGAGCTGCCGTCAACGTGCGCGCCCGCAGCGCCAGCTCGGCGATCACCGCGGCTAGATAGCGCTCGCGGGGCACGTGGCGGGTCGCGACCGTCGCGAAGTCGCAGTACGCACATCGGTGCAAACAGAACGGAAAGTGGATGTAGACCGACCAGATGGCAGGGCGTTCGGGCATGGTATTCGCTTGGAGTGAGTCGGTCTCTCCGCCCGGCGGGCCGGCCCGCGGCGCCGCTCGGCTCGATGTGGTCGATGTGGTCGATTGTCTTCGGCCTAGCGGCGGTAGCGGCCGACCTCGGGTGGCAGGGCGGCGCCCGCAAGCGGCGCGTGGGGCTCGTGCAGCTGCAGGTGGCTCGCTCGTATCCGGCCGATGGCGGGAACGTCCAGCAACGTGATGGTTGCGGCTTGGCAGGATGTTTCGCCCAGAACGCGATGGCACGGGTCGGCGTGCAGGCTGCCGACGGCGACCGCGACCAGGCCCCCGAGTCGACCGTTCCACGCCACCCCCGAACTGCCTGAGAGCACGGCGCAGTTGCCATTCCGCAGGGCCAGTTCGTAGATGCGGTAGCTGCGGTCGGCGACCATGTCGCCGTCCGAATAGGGCGCCAGCGGGCGCGGGGAAAGTAGCAAGGTGTGCGGAAATGCCGATGCGAACTCAAGGCGTTGCGACAGGGCCGCCAGTTCGTCCTCGGCCACCGTCGCGCCGCGGGTGTCGACCGCTGCGAAGGCGACTCCGTCGATCGCAAGCGCCTCGATGCCGCCCGACCGGCCGAGCGGCGTGACCCGGCCGGCCGAATCGCGAACCACCTCCAGTAGCGCCGCCGCCGCAGGCGCCTCGTCCACTGCGATGGTGTCCGCGTCTGCCCGGGGCATGCGAACCAGCAGAACCGGAACGTTTGGGTCGATCGCCGTCGCGGCGATCGCGATCGCTTCAGCCGTCGCGGCGTCCGTCCAGGCAATGACCGCTGATGCACCTGCGGCGAACGCGACCTTCAGTCCTTTCTCCAGTTGGTCGGCCGGCGCGCGGCCGCCGACGAGGATCAGGCGCGGTCCGCTCCGCTCTGGTCGGGGCGCCTCGCCCGCCTTCGCCTCGCCGTCCACCGGGACGACCTCAAGCCGCTCCACTGCCATGCGAAGCGACGCCACCTCGCGGCTGCCGTCGTGGCGGAATCCCTCGACGGTGACGTGGCGGTCACGCACGCTTTCGGGGAAGTCGTGCTCCAGCGCGCGACCTTCCGCGGGCGCGCTGCCGTCCTCGAAATGCCAGACGAATCGCTCGAAGCTGGCCGCTTCGCCATCGCCAGTCCCGGTCGCCTCGACCCGCAGGGCGACGCGGGTGTTCGCCCACACGCGCAGCCGCTCCGGCCAGGCCACGATTCGCAGGGACGGTGACCCGGAGCTCGTCGCAGCCGCCTCGCTGCCGGCCGCGCCGCCTGCCGGGTCGCTGTCGTCCTGGTTGCCGTCAGCCGCCAGCGGCTCCGCTGCCGGGTCGAGGTCGGCTTGTGCGGCCATCGTGGGATTCGGCTGGGGGTTGGAGCTGTCGTCCGTTGGGGCGGTCGACGACGCGGTCGGCGCCGTCGCGCGTGTTGGTTCAGCCTCGTCGCGCGGCGTCTGCGTCAGCCACCACAGGGCAGCACCACCGCAGACCGCGATCGCCACCACGATGGCGCGAACTGGTCCCGTGGCGGCCGGCTTGGTGGGTCCTTCGGGTCGACCCGTGGGCTGCTCGCCGCCGAAAGGGACGCCGCCGGCGTCGGATTCGCTGTTCTCCGCCATGCTGCGCTTGCCGCCCACCTTCACGCTCTCTCCGTGCTCGCCGCTCGCGTTGACCCGCACCCCGGCGGCCCCGTAGTATGGCCCACGGAGCAGGCTCCGGCCAGCAGCGTCGCTGGGCCAACCCGCGCCCGACTGCGTTTGGCGCGCCCCAATCCTACCGGCGCGCGCATGTCGCGGCCGGTCTCCGCCGCCGGGCGCCGCTCCCGCCCGAGGTCGCGTGCCATGTCCCCAAGATTCCATCTTGCCCCATCATTCCTCGTCAGGTCGCTGACCGTCGCCTCCGTCGCCTCCGTCGTCTCCCTCGCGTCCGTTGTGGGCGGTGGCCCGGCCCTCGCCCAGGCCTCCAAGCGCTGGGACAAGGTCTCTTCGCGTTGCACAGCGGCCTTCAGTGGCCCGGCCAAGGCCACGGCCGACGAGCTTGAGACCTGCGCAGACACCTTCAACGCCTACGCCCTGGGGCGGGACATCACCAGCCTGAACCGGGGCGACATCGAGAAGGGGATGCGCTGGCTGTACGAGAAGGGCGCGATGCGCGCCTCCATGATCGGTCGAGACGGACTCTTTCGCCTGGGCATCAAACTGCCGATACGCGGTGATGCGCCGCTCTCGACTGGCGGCGCGACGGCACGGCCGACGCGAGAGCGCTACGATCCTCCCTACGCAAGCCATTCCGACAAGCGCGCCGCCGAAGCGCTAGCCAAGAAGGGCGTCGCCTTGCTCGGACGCAAGAAATACGGCAAGGGTGCGCTGGCGCTCGAGGGCGCGGTTGCCAAGGACCCGCGCAGCGAGTTCGCTCTATACAACCTCGGCTGCGGCTACGCGCTGCAGGATAAGCGCAGCGACGCGTTGACGCAGCTTCAGCACCTCGCAGACCTGGGAACCGACGAAGGGCTGGAGCGGTTGATCAAGGCGCGCAGTGACAGGGATTTTGAGCCGATGCGTGACGACCCCGACTTCAAGCGGATCACCGGCTACATGCGCATCCACGTGATCAACACGATCGGTCGTCCAGGCGAGGCGGCGATTGCTAACATATACGAATTGCTAGAAAAACTCGGCCATGCCGAGGTCGATCGCGACAAGAACGGTGACCGGCTCGAGGCCCCCGAGGTGCACTTCAAGCCGCACACCAAGGCGCAGGTTGCGTTGATCGGCGACCTGCTCAACCACCCTCGAGTTCGACTTGAGCCAATGAAGGGTGATTCCCGCTACGATCTAGTGATTCGCTGGGGCGCACGAATCGAGTCTGTAGACGGCAAACCACAGGCCGAGTCCAGCGGCCCAGAAGTGGTCGATGACAAGATGAACGCTGCGAAGCGCAAGCAGAACGAGATTCTCGCCAAGCCCGAGGGCGCGATCAACAAGGTCGACAAGGTCGTGAGCACTCCCGAGCGCACATACAATACCGCAGAGTCAATGGGAAAACGCGCGGAGGGGACGTTCAACAAGGGCAAGGGCGTGATCGACAAGGTCACGGGCATCGGCGACAAGATCAACAGTCTGTAGACCGAGGACCGGCGCGGGCGTTGGTTGGGCAGGACGGATGGCCGATCTCTTGAACATGAACGCGGGGGAGTGGTTCCTGGTAGGACTCACGACCACGATGTGCGTGATCGGCTTGCTGCTCCCCAACATGGGCAACCTGATCGGCCGGGCGTTCCTCGGTGAGGATCCGGTCGTCGCGCGCTGGCGGCGAATGCGGTTGGAGCGGCGCGCGATTGAGCGCGAACGTCGCATGGCGCGCAAAGCCGCCAAACGGGAGGCCAAGGCTGCGCGCAGAGCTGCCGCGGGCCGCCGTGGACCGGGTCGGCGGTCGACCGACGCGGGGACGCAGCGATCTTGAACACAACGACCCGCTGGTGCCCGGTCGGCCGGCAGCCTCGCTGGTCGCTTTCGGCCTACCTCGAGGGCCAGGAGCCACGATGCCAACTGCACCGTTGACGCTCGCCTCAGCTTCGCCTCGTCGCAAGGAGCTGCTTGAGCGGGTCGGCTTCCACGTCAAGGTAGTGCCCGCCGGCATCGACGAACAGCGCTTTGAGGGCGAGCCTCCCGAGGACTTCACCAAGCGGATGGCGCGGGCCAAGGTCCAGGCTGCGGTCCGTAGGCTGCGCGCGACGATCTACCCGAGCGACGCCGAAGGCGGCCGGGTGAATTCACTCGCCTCCGCGCGCGACGATCTGGCGAGATGGGTCATCGGGGCCGATACGGTCGTCGTCGTCGATGACGTCGTGCTGGGCAAGCCAGCGGAGCTTCAGGAGGCGCGCGAGATGCTGCTCCGCCTCAGCGGCCGTGTGCACCGCGTCGTCACCGGCTTCAACCTCTTCGACCTGCGCCGCAACAAAGAAGGGCTGCAGGCCGTCGCCACCCAGGTTCGTTTCAAGCACCTCAGCCGCGCCGAGATCGATAAATACGTCTCCGTTGGCGAGAGCATGGACAAGGCGGGGGGCTACGCCGCGCAGGGGGTCGGTGCCTATCTCATTGAGGACCTGAGCGGCTCGTACACCAACGTCGTCGGCCTGCCGCTGTGTCAGGTCATTGAGATGATGGAGGAAATGGGCGCCACTGAGATACTGCCCTTCTAGGCCGCGGGCGGACGCCCGATCGACCCCAAGGATTGATTCATGCCACTGCCGGCCGCGACCATCTCGGAGAATCTGGCGCTGATCCGTGCCGCTATCATCGAGCGGGCGGTACGGGCCGGCCGCGCCGCCGACGCCGTCACCTTGGTTGCGGTCAGCAAGGGCCACGGCGCGGACGCGATCCGCGCGGCTTGGGAGGCGGGCCAGCGTGACTTCGGCGAGAGCTACGTCCAGGAGTGGCAACGCAAGGCCCAGGCGCTCGCCGATCTCAACGGCCTTCGCTGGCACTTCGTCGGCCACTTGCAGCGCAACAAGGTCAAGGTGGTCGTCGGTCGTGTTGCCCTGCTGCACTCCGCCGACACGATGGCTGGCATCGACGCCATGATCCGCGAAGCCTGGGCCTCCAAGTCTCAACAGGACGTCTTGCTGCAGGTGAACCTCGCCGACGAGCAGAGCAAGCGCGGCTGCACCGAGCGTGACGCGGAGCTTTTTGCTCAGGTCCTGTTGCGGGCCCCAGGCCTTCGACTGCGCGGCTTGATGGTGCTTCCGCCTGCCGAAGGTGACCCTGAGAGGGTGCGGCCCTGGTTTCGGCGACTGCGGGTGTTGCGTGACGAGATCGTCGATGGCCTCGGTGAGCTGCACCCCACGCTTGCGGAGGAATTCGACACTCTCTCCATGGGCATGAGCGACGATTGGCCGATTGCCGTTGACGAAGGCGCTACGCACGTGCGTGTCGGCACAGCTATCTTCGGTCCCCGCGGCTGAGACAGCAGCTGTTTGGGATCTTCAGACGTTGTTTTGAGACCTTCGCTATCGGTTAGCTGGAGGACGGCGGTTTGCGATCTGCGCGCCACCCTTGACCTGTTCACCCCGGGCGGCTAGACCCCGACCGGTGTCCCAGGCAGACACGGGGAGGCACACGGCGATGGCTGAGACCTGTTACTCATCGCTCCACGCTCGCGACGGCAAGCTGGTGCACCACTACGGTGAACACGTGCACTTGATGGCCGATCCGTTGGCGCTGACCTGGCTCGCACGCCTCGGCCATCCTTCCTGCGTTCAGCCAGAGATCAATCGAACTGTCTCGCTGCTCTACCGCGGGCTGGTTCGTGAGGTCATCAACCGTGAATTCCCCCGCCGAATTGCCCGGGTCGAGACGCGCATGAGCGCAGTCAGCGATCACGGCTTCTACGAGGGCACGGTCATCGATCCGACCACCGAGGTCACTACGGTCGACATCGCCCGCGCAGGGATTCTTCCGTCGATGGTCTGCTTCGAGGCGATGACGGAGATCCTCGAACCGCACCGGGTGCGTCAGGACCACATCCTGATGAACCGCATCACCGACGCCCAGGATCGCGTGACTGGCGCGGGCATGTTCGGCAAGAAGATCGCCGGCCCGGTCGAGGACCGCTTTGTGCTCTTCCCCGATCCGATGGGCGCCACCGGTAGCTCCCTGGTTCGTACCATCCGGATGTACCTCGATGAGCTCGACGGAACGCCTCGGCGGCTGCTGGCGCTCAACCTGATCGTCACGCCTGAGTTCATTCGCGCGCTCACCGACACGTTTCCCGGCAAGGTCAGCATCTACGCCTACCGCCTCGATCGTGGTCTGAGTGACGACGACGTGCTCGCCTCGACGCCCGGCGAGTTCTGGGACCGCGAGCGCGGTCTCAACGAGATGCAGTACATCGTGCCCGGCGCTGGCGGTATGGGCGAGATCATGAACAACGCGTTGAGCTAGACGAGTCGGCGGATCGTCGGCGGGGAGAGAGCGATGAGCGAGCGACTCGAGGTCTACATGGACGCCGAGAAGGTGGCCGAGAGGGTCACGGAGCTGGGCCAGCAGATGGCGCGGGACCTGCGCGACGTGGGCGATCAGCCGCTCGTTCTCATTGGCGTGCTCAAGGGTTGCTTCGTCTTCTTCGCCGACCTCTTGCGGGCCATCGACATGCCGACGAACGTCGCGTTCCTGGGCGTCTCGAGCTATGGCGGGGCAACTAAGACCAGCGGAGCGGTGCGACTGACCCTTGACTTGACGATGGACATCGCAGGACGGGACGTGATGATCGTTGAGGACATCGTCGACACGGGCCTGACGATGAGCTACCTCGTCGAGAACCTGCGGGCCCGCAAGCCCAACTCGCTGCGCATCTGTAGCCTGCTGCACAAGCCGGCCCGCGAACAAGTGCACGTGCCCTTGGATTACGTGGGCTTCGTCATCGACGACGTCTTTGTCGTCGGCTACGGACTCGACTACCAGGAGCGCTACCGCAACGTGCCTTACATCGGCGTCTTGCAGTTGGGCGACGGCCTTGGCGAGCCCGAATAGGCCGGCCACAGCCATGCGCGTTCACTTCCTTGGCCATGCCGCATTCGCGATTGAGATCGCCGGTCTGCGTCTGTGCATCGATCCGCACCGACCGGGCGCGCTCGGAGGGCGATTTCGCCTGCCGGCGATCGTCGGGCCGTTTGACGCGGTGTTGATGAGTCATCGGCACGAAGATCATGCTGGTTGGACACCGGCGCTCGGTACGAGCCGCCTGATCGACCGCGATGTGGACCTGCAGGGGCCGGGCGGACTCGTCGAGGTGCGCACCCGATCGGTGTTTCACGACGGCGACGGTGGGACGCGCATGGGGATGGTGCGGATGCTGTCGATTCGCGCCGGCGACATGCGCTTGGTCCACTGTGGCGACGTGGGGGCATTTGACGCGGATGACGTCGCCTGGCTCAGCGGCTGTGACGCCATGCTGGTGCCAGTGGGCGGCACGTACACCCTCGGTGGGGCCGCCGCCGCCGAGCTGGTGCGTCGCGCGTCGCCCGGCTGGGTCGTCCCAATGCACGCCTTTGACCCCGACGTCGATCTGCCGCTGGCGCCGATCGATGACTTTCTCGCGGCCCTGGCCGCGCCCGTGCAGCGCGCCGCCGTGCTTGACCTGGCTGACGCTGGCGCCAGCCAACGGCCCACCGTCGTCGTGCTCGAACGGGATGGCGGTGGCGCCGACGACTGACAGAGGCCTTCGGCCCGCGACGGCGCCCGCCGCACCGATGCGCGGCGTTGATGCCTGCCTTGCGCTGCCCTATACTGCGCCGCACTCGACGGCCCGCAACGGCCACGTCCCTTGACGCCACCGGCGGCGTCGCATTCGAAGAGGCCATTCATGCGCGTGATCTCCCCTTTGACTCGGACCCGCTCCTGGCAGTCCGCCTGCGTCGCCATTGTCGCGTTCTCCTTGGTTGCCTCGGCCGTGAGCGGCTGCAAGAGCCCTGCCGAGCGCAAACGCGTCCTGACCAAGGATCAGGAGCAGAAGATCGCAGACAACGTGCTCACCGCGCCTCCCAAGCTCGCCCATCCACTCGACGTCAGCTTTGATGGCAAGATCGTGCTGGTCGGCTATGAGCTCAGCAAGGAGTCGGTCAAGGCCGGAGAGAGCTTCGATCTGACCATGTACTACCGCGTCGACCAGCCCGTGCATGGCGACTGGAAGGTGTTTGTGCACTTCGAGGCGCCCGGAAAGCGCCGCCAGCCCTTCGACCACTACGGGGTCGACGACCTGTACCCGGTCGGTCAGTGGAAGAAGGGTGAGATCATTCGAGATAAGGTGACGATCAACGTGCCCGGCGACTGGCCCACGGGCAAGACGCAGATGCTCATCGGCTTCTTTGATTGGGGCGCCTGGTCGAAGGCAAATCAGGATCGCCGCCTGCCGCTCGCCGACAAGGACAAGGCACTGGGCACTCCGGACAATCGCATGGTGGTCGCGACCATCGATGTAAGCGGGGGCGGTCGCCCCGGTGGTGCCGGTAGCCAGGCGGAGCCACCACGCGTGGGGCCGACCTACCGGGTGGGCAAGACGGACGAGGCACCGACCATCGATGGCAAGCTCGACGAGGCAGCGTGGGCCAAAGCCTCGTCGACGACGGCCTTTCGTCAGCCCGACGGCAAACCGCTGGCTGCCGCGTACGCGACGACCGCCAAGCTTGTCTGGGATGACGCCAACCTCTACGTCGCCTGGCAGACCCGCGATGACGAAATCTCCAACACTTTCGCGAAGAACGACAGCACTCTTTGGCAGGGCGACGTCGTTGAGTTGTTTGTGCAACCCGCCGGCTCGAGCGCCTACTTCGAGCTGCAGTTTGCGCCCAATCAGGCGAAGTTCGACGCGCGTTTCACTGGCCACCGCCAGCCCGCTTGGGAAGAGGCGGCAAAGTACGAGTCGGGCGTCAAGCATGCGGTCTCTCTGCAGGGCAGCCTCAACGGCGCCGACGGCAATGACGAGGGTTGGACCGTCG
>CALGHC010000822.1 GCA_937915965.1 uncultured Myxococcales bacterium | reverse complement strand
AGCAGGTCTGGCTCGACGACACGTTGCCGTTGCTGCAGTTGACGAGCTTGTCGCCGTCGCACCACAGGCCGTTCTGCTTGCCACAGCAAAACCCCGAACAGCCGCCCTTGCACTTGTCGGGCGTGCCCGCGGGCATGGACTGGCAGCCGTTGGAGCAGGTCTGGCTCGACGACACGTTGCCGTTGCTGCAGTTGACGAGCTTGTCGCCATCGCACCACAGGCCGTTCTGCTTGCCGCTGCAGAACGCGGCGAATGCGGCGGGCGCGGCGACCAGCGTCAGCGTGAATGTGCAGAGACCAACGGCGACCAGGACGGCACTTGACCGCCCACGTCGGCCAGGACGGGAGGAACGCGTGTAGCCATTGGGAGCTTGGGGCATGACGTCACCGCTTTGGGGTTCGAGGACTTACGATCGCAGTCTAGCGATCGCGACCCCGACGCGGCAAGCGCCATCGTTGCCCGGTCCGCACAGGCTCAGCGGACATCAGCCCTTCGACGAGAAGCTGTCCTCGCGGTCACGGAAGAGGAAGTTGAACGTGGTCAGCGAGCCGTAGGCGGCGGTGATGTAGCCCTGCATCTGCGCCTTCTCGTCCACCTCAAGCCGTTCCTGGTTGTTGAGCTTCTGTTCAAGCACCCGCAGCTTGTCGCGAATCGACGTGATCTTGCGGAAGAGCACGTCGATATCGATCTCCTTGGCCTGCAGCTCGGGGTTGGCCGGTTGGACGATCACCTTGCCGCCGCGGAAACGGGGCGCCATCGGTGGGCTTGAGAGGCCCAGCGCCTCGTCGATCACTTCGCTCAGCAGGCCCTTTAGTTCGTCGCGGTCCATGTCGCCCTCCTGCAGTCCGAGCGGGATCTCGGTAATCCGTTCTCGCGGCGTTTCTTCATCGAATTGGCGCGGCTGACGGGGCCTGCGGTTCCCGCGGCGATTGTCGGCCATCGCGCGCTCTCGCGCTTGTGAGAGGATGTCGCGGCGTTTTCGTTCGCGAGGCGACAGCTCGGCGTCTGGCGGGACGGTGGCGCCTGGCACGAGGCGATCGCGATCGAGCAGATACTCCTGACAGGCGTAGTCGTGCGCGGCGCCAGTTGCATGGCGGGGCTTCGTGAAGCACTGACCCATTGTGCGGTTCATCGAGTCGGTGAAGGCGACCTCGAAGTGCCGACAGGAGCCGCAGCGGAAGTATTGCTCGATGACGTCCGACATACCGCCCGCAGGTGTGCCTCAGCCGGCCGGCCGGGTCAAGATCAGCGAGCCCCAAGGGAGCGCGTCTCTAGAGCGAAGTGCGCTTGAGGTTCTTGCCCTCGTCGGACGCGGGGTCGGGAAGCCCCCCGGTCACGAGCACCGTGGCGAGGGTTGTCTCCGCGGCCCAGGCACAGAACGCGCTGTTGAGACGCGACCAGGCGCTGTGCAATGGGCAGGGCTTGCTGGGGTCGCAGCTTCCCCAGCCGAATGAACATCGGCTCGGGTCGGGTCGGAAATCGAGCGCGACCATGATGTCGAGGAATCGAATCAGGTGAGGCTCGCGCGCCAGACAGAATCCGCCACCGTGGCCGCGCTGCGAGGTCAGCAGGCCGGCAAGAACAAGGCGACGCAATACCTTGGAGAGGTAGTGCGACGGGATGGTCGTCGCCTGGGAAAGGTCACGCGCCCGCACGGCCGTTTCCGGGGGCAAGTTCGCCATATAAGTCATTGCCCTCAAGGCATATTCTGCTGTCTGCGGAAGGTACATCGAGGTGCTCCTCTCGGGCCTCAGCGCGCGCGCCGGGGGCCCCACCGGTTGGGTCCATGCTCGAACCAGCGATTCGAGTGCCGGACGCCGGCTCGCGCGTCGCTCTCCAGCCACTCGCACGAATCCCCCCAACACGCGTCCATGAAAGGCGCCGCGGCCGGGCCTGACAAGAATATCTGCAACAACGTGATGCCCGGCTCTGTTGAACCAAGGTTGAATCGCGGCAGATCATCGTTGGGCCGCCATTGTGACGGTTCGCGCGTGTCCCAGCAAAGACGGCGATCGGAGCTATCGCTCACTCTCGCCCGAGGCGTCCGTGAGCGCCGCAACTGGCTCGCTCGACATGGGTCGCGCCCCATCCGGCCCGGTCTCGCCGGCGGTCACTGGTTTGACCCGTTCACAATCGTGGGTATCCTCCGCGGCGCTCCCGATGGCCGACGCCTGGGGGTTTCCCCAGACCCTATGTGGCGTGTCGACGCCTGCGCTGGACGCGTGGGCAGCGCCGAAGGACTCAAGAGATGCAGATTGCCGCTGACGCCATCGTCTCCTTCCACTACCAGGTCGTCACCTCCGACGGCGACGCTGTCGATAGCTCTGAGGGCAGAGAACCTCTGGTCTATCTGCATGGTCGCAGCCAGATCGTCCCCGGCCTCGAGGCAGCTCTGCTCGGCAAGAGCGCTGGCGACCACATCGACGCGACCATCGCCCCCGCCGACGCGTACGGTGAGCGCGACCCAGCGCTCGACATGGGTGTGCCGATGGACGCCTTCCCCGAGGAGATTCACGAGCAACTTCAGGAGGGAGCTCAGTTCCAGGCGGATCATCCCACCGAGGACGGTGCGGTGGTCTTGTACACCGTCGTCGGCCGCGAGGCAGATCGGATCCTGGTGAGCGGCAATCACCCTCTCTCCGGGCAGACGCTGATCTTCGCCGTCGACATCGTCGACGTTCGCGCAGCGACCGAAGAGGAGCTTTCCCACGGTCACGCACATGGGCCAGGCGGCGCACACTAGGCTGATTCCAGGTGGCGGGCCCGGGCTGATTCCAGGTGGCGGGCCCGGGCTGATTCCAGGTGGCGGGCCCGGGCTGGTCGCCTGGATGGCGGGCCCGGGCTGGTCGCCTGGATGGCAGGCCCGGATTTGACCGGTCGCCGCGCTGAACCGCGCTTTGTCGCAGGGAATCTCGTCCGCGCCGCCGTCACTCGTGGTTGTCTCGGAGGTTTGCCCCGTGGTCTACTGACCGCGGCGGTGGTGGTCGACGTGGAGCGTGCGCATGGAAACGGTTGGCAGGTCGAGGGGGAGGACCACCGCGGGTCTGCTCGCGGCGTTGGCGGTTTGCGCTGCGGCGTCGCCCCTGGCAGCCCAGGTCGGTGCCTCCGGCGATCCCGCATCGCGCAACCCCCAGCCCTACGCGGGCGAGCGGCGCATCGTGCGCGCGCCAGCGCCCGAAGCCGTCACAAACGACGATGATGGTGCCTTCCGGCTGGCGTTGGGCGCCTTCGGTGGCGCCGCGCTCTTCTCGTTCAATCTCGACCTCGGCGGCAACAACGACATCGGTCTGGCGCCGCATGGGGCCGCTGCGTGGGGATTGCGGCTCGGCGCCGACTTCGGCAACACGTACAGCCTGCAGGCGGAGGCGCGCTACAGCGCTTCGACGTATTACATGGGGGGCGCCACGGCCGAGCTGCTGTCCGTGCGCGGCACCGCCCTCATTCACATTGGTGGCGAACGCTGGCGGCCTTTTCTGCTGGTGGGCGGCGGGCTTGAGATCCTCAACAACGACCCAGCGCCGATCGAGAGCGAACAGGACGCTGCGATTCATCTTGGTCTGGGCCTTCGCTACGAGTTTACCCACTGGTTTGGACTGCGCACCGAGGGCAGGCTGATCCTCTCTGACGGCAAGGCGCGCGACTCCTGGTCGGCAAACTGGGAGGTGCTTGCCGGCGCGACCTTCCGGCTGTTTGGCGGTTGATTCGGGTGGCGCGCCTCGGTCCGTCCGCGGCACGGCACGCAGCGCCGCACAGCCTGTCCGGATCACGCGCCTTCTCGGGCCGACCCCGCGCCTTCTCGGGCCGACCCCGCGCCTTCGCTGCGACCGATGACGTGGATCGCCGGTGTCTTGATAGCCGCGATCACAGCCACACCCTCGGTGAGACCGAGGGCTTCAATGGCCTGGCGGGTGACCAGCGCGTCGAGGGCGAAACCACAGTCAACCCGCACGCGCATCAGGGGCCCCTCGGGTACCACGGCCTTGATGCGACCGACGAGGCGATTGCGGGCACTCGAGAGGACGCCGGCGGGGGCTCGCTCCAAGACCACGTCTTCAGCACGGATCGCCAGCAGGACGCGATCCGAGGTCAGCGCCGACGGCGCAACCGCGAGCAGGTGCGTCAATCCGATCGAGATCGTCAGCAAGCCAGCGCTGCGCTCGACGACTCTTCCGGCGACGATCGTCTCGACCCCGACCGCGCGGGCCACGTCGGCGTCTCCTGGCCGGGCGAGCACATCGACCAACAGCCCTTCGCGGCGCACGGCGCCGCCGATGATCACCACCATGCGCTCGCCGAGGGCTGCCGCCTCGTGGCGGTCGTGGGTGATGAGCACCACCGGCAGGGCGGCTTCGCGAATCAGCGCTCCAAGGTCGGCGAGAAGTTCGGCCCGGGCCGGCGTGTCCAGTCCCGCGAAGGGTTCGTCGAGCAACAACAGCCGCGGCATCGGCGCGAGCGCCCGGGCCAGCGCCACCCGTCGGCGCTGACCGCCGGACAGTTGGCCGGGGCGTCGGTCGGCGAGCCCGTCGAGCTGAAATCGGGCGAGCAGGCCCTCGACCCTCGCGCCAGGCTCACCAGCTGCGTGCGCCGGGCGGTGGTATCGCAGCCCGAAGGTGACGTTGGCGCGCACGTCGAGGTGTGCGAAGAGCGCCTCGTCCTGGAAGACCACCCCGATGCCCCGGCTGCGAGCCGGTACGAAGCGGCCGGTCGCCCCCTCAAACCAGACCTCGTCTCGCCAGTGGATTGTGCCGCTGTCGGGCCGTTCGAGTCCGGCGATGCAGCGCAGAACAGTCGTCTTGCCGGCGCCGGACGGACCGAAGAGGACGGTGACTGCGCCGCGCTCCGTCGGCACACTGAAGCGAGCCGCGAGCGCGAAGCCGCCGTCCATCTGCTTGTCGATGGCGAGGCGCATGGTGTCCAGCGGCGCACGGGTCAGCGGGTCGGCCATGGCGTCGGCGACCTCCTCTGCAGGGCATAGGTTACCGCCAGCACGACGAACGAGAAGCCGAGCAGCAGCAACGAGGTCTGCGTCGCTGCGGCCATCTCGAAGCTCTGTACGTGGTCGTAGATCGCGATCGAGATGGTACGCGTTCGCCCCGGCAGGTTGCCGCCAACCATCAAGACGACGCCGAACTCTCCGAGTGTGTGCGCAAAACCCAGGACCGCGCCGGTGACGACCGCCGGCCAGCTCAGCGGAATCAGCACGCGGATAGCGGTCGACCGGTCCGAGGCGCCCAGCGTCGCCGCCGCCTCAAGCACCCGCGTGTCCACTCCGGCGAACCCGGCCGCGATGGGCTGCACGACGAATGGCAGGCTGTACAGCACGGACGCGGTCAGCAGGCCGCTGAACGAGAAAGCCAGTGGTTCGCCGGTCAAATCTGCCCAGAATCGGCCAATCGGCGTCTGAGGGGCGATCATGGTCAGCACCAGGAAGCCGAGCACCGTCGGCGGCAACACCAGGGGCAGGGCGATCACGGCCTCGACCAAGGGCGTCCACCAGCGCCTTCGGAAGACCAGCCACCACGCCGCGGGCAGCCCAATGGCGAGCAGAATGAACGTCGTCCACAGCGCCAGCTCAAGCGACAGTAGCAACGCGCCCCAGTCCATCGCTCAATCTCCTTCGATGGTCGTCGGTGCCGTAATTGGATCCGCCAACACGCGCAGCCCGGCGCCCGACAATGCGGCCCGGCCGGCTGGTCCGACCAGAAAGTTTCGCAGTTGCAGCGCGGCGCCGCGGTCGCGCGCGCCGCGCAGGACGACGCCAACATGGTCCACCGATGGGTTGTCGCGCGCGTCGATGGCCACAAACTGCACCGACTCGCCGACCTCGTCTGCCGTCGTGAGGGAGGCAGCGACCAGGCCGGCGTCGGCGCCGCCAGATTGTACGAAGGCGAGCGCCTGGGCGACGTTTTCGCCATAGATCAGACGCTCGCGCACGGAGTCGAGGAGGCCTCGGCGTTGCAACACGCCGAGCGCCGCGCGGCCGTAGGGAGCGTGCTGTGGCTGCGCGATGGCGATTCGGCGCACGGCGGGATGACGGACCAGGTCCAGGCCACGACCGAGATCGAGTCCCAGATCGCTGCGCACGGCGAGGACGAGGCTGCCGCTGGCGAAAGTGAATCGGTCGGTCGCCGCGGCGCCGCCGTTGGCCACGACTCGGTCAGGGCGCTCCTTGTCGGCGGACAGGAACACGTCGAACGGCGCGCCGCGCAGGATCTGCGCAGCGAGAGTGCCCGACGAGCCGTAGCTGACGACGACGTGGAGATCTGGCTCAGAGGCATGCAATCGGCGCACGACCGCGTCGAGGGCGGGGCGCAGGCTCGCCGCGGCGGCGACCCGGACCTCGACTTCGTGATTGGCGCCTGCACGGCGCGCGCTGGCGAGCGCGATCGCGGTCGCGACGACGGCGATCGTAGCGGCGGCGACCATCAGCTGGCGGCGACGAGGTCGGGGCTGAGTTGGCTTGACGGGCATGGCGCGTGTGGTCTGACTGGCAGCATTGGTGTCGTCGCCAGCCGACGCGTTGTAGCACACTCGACGGCCGGGATTCGTGCTCAATACACCTACCTACAATCCACTTGCGGAGTCCTTGGTGAAGCCGCCTGCCGCGCTCGGCAATGGCGGCGGAGCGAAACTCCAGACGAACGCCTGCGCTGCGTCGGTTTGATCACCAAAGAGGCAACCAACAACGGCCGGCGGATCGCCCTTGCCAGTGGCGATGCCGTTCATTCCGCCCCTGACTCGGGCTCGCTCAATCACCATTCCGCTATTCTCGCTCGCGAATACGCCGCTTCGGGCGCCATCGAGCAGCAGCGAGCGCTTGATCTCGACCCCAGTACATTCGAGTACTGCCACGCTGTCGGCTGGCTGGGCGGCCTGTGCGCCATCCGGCGCTGGACCACCGAGAGGTTGGACAGTGGCGATGACAGTACGTTCGACGCTCCCCGTGGACTTGCTGAGCAGCACGCCAGCGACCCGTGTATCGGCGAGGCGGGCACCGCTGAGTTGGACCGCGCTGCCGTCGACAGCGGCCAGCCCGGCGCCGCCGGGCGAGACGTGCCACGTCGTGCGCCGAACGTCGACTCCGAACGCGGCCAGTGTTGCTCCCTTGACCACGATCGTTGTGTCGGCGCTGTCGACAAGGGTGACGCCGACCATCTCCAGGTCCGCGCCGTCTTCGACGTCGACGGCCCGTCCCAGGCCGGGCCCCACGTCGCTTGCGCGGGTGTCTTCGACGCGTAGATCGCTGATCAAGGCCTTCGTGCCGGGGTTGCGGACCGTGATGCCCACTTCGCGGGCGGCGATGAAGCGACCACTGCGCAGCCACAGCTTCGCGCCGTGCTGGACGACGACGGCGCGGCCGCCCGTGTCGCCGGCCACGGTCGCAAGCATGCCGTCAATCAGGAGGTGGGCCACCGCGACCACCGTGGCGCCGCCGTCGACGAAGAGGCCGATCTCGCGGTTTGCTGTCAGCCTCAACCGGCTCAAATCGGCGCTGGCGCCATCCGTGATGCTGATTCCACGACCGCCGAGTTTGTCCGAGGCGCGCGCCGCGGTCGCGTCGATGACGAGGTCGACTGCGACGACCTGTGACCCCGGTTCGTCGGCCCCCAGGCCAATGTCGTGGTTCGCCGAGATGCGGGCGGTTTCGACCTGGATGCGACCGCCCTTGTACGCCATAGCGCCCCTGCCCAGCAGGCCGTCGTTCTCGCGGGCGAGGGTACCGTCGATGCGCAGGGACTTGCCCGCCGCGATGCTGCTGGGGTCTCGCACCATGAGGCCCACCTCGCGGTTGCCGCTGAGCCGTACGTCGTCGAATTCCAAGCGCGCGCCGCCGCGGACCTCGACGCCGCGACCTCGCAATCCGTCGCTGGTGCGCGCCGCCGTGTCGCCGACTAGGGCCGCCGAGAGCTTCAGGACGCTACCGTCGTCGCGTACCAGCACGCCTACCTCGTGGTTCTGCCACACCATCGCGTTGCTTAGCGTCGCCTTCGCGCCCGAGCGAACCACGACCCCTTCGCCCGCCTCGCCACCGCTGTCGGCCGTGGCGTGGACGTGCAGACCCTTGACCGTGACCGTCGTGCCGACGTCCTCCACCATCAGGCCAGCGTTGTGGCAGCCGTCGATGCGCAGATCTTTCGCGACGACCTGCGCCCCGTCCCTGGCCTGGAGGCCGCGCCCGCCCGAGCCGTCGCTGAGCTGCGGCGCTGTGGCGGTGATGGTGACCCGCTGCACGTCGAGGATCGCCTGCTTGGCTACGACCAGGCCGACCGAGCGATTGCCGTCGACGTACAGGTGAGTCGCCGTCATGGCGGCTTCGTTTGTGACCTCGATCCCCTCGCCGTGTTTTTCGTCCGACGCGCGGCCCAGCGTGCCGCTGACCATGAGGTTGGCTGCCCACAGGCTGGTCCCGACGCCGTCAACCAGCACACCGCGGTCCCGATTGCCGTCGATCCGGGCGTGCCGCAGCTTGACCTCTGCGCGGTCCGTGATCACGAGGCCGCGCCCGTCACTGGCATCGCTGATCTGTTCGGAGGTGCCGTCCACCCGCAAGTAGCGGGCGTCCAACAGACTGCCCACCCCGGACACCCGGACCCCGGTGGTTCGATTGCCGGTGATGCGGACCCCAGTGAGCCAAGCGTGCGCGCCGTCACCGATCCGCAGCCCGTAGCCGTACTTGCCGTCGGATCCGCGCGCCAGCGTGTTGTCGATGATCAACTCGGACGCCACCAACTCGACCCCCTCACCGGTGGCGGAGACGCCGTACTCGTGGTTGCCGCTGACCCGGCCGCCGTCAAGCTCGAGGCGGCCGCCCTTGTCGATCTGGATGCCACGACCATAGGCACCCTTGCTGCCCAGGGTCGCCTCGACGACCAGCCCGCTGGCCTTTGCGTGTGCGCCATCGGTGATCCACAAGCCACCCTTGAGCGCCTTGCGGATTCGAACGGCGGTGAGCTTCACGTGAGAGCCGTCGTCAACGTAGATCCCGTACATTCCGCCTTCGACGGTTATTCCCTCCATGCTGACCACCGTGCTGGCGCCCTCGGTCTCCACCGTGCGGTGAACGGCGTCGCCCAGCAGACGCACCTTGGCCGCGCATCGGCCACGCACCGACAGCGACTTGGTGAGCAAGACAGACTCGGCGTACGTCCCGTCGGCGATGCCAACGACCCCGCCCGCGGGCGCTGCCTTGACCGCGGCGGAGAGCGTTCCGAACGGTTTCGCCCGCGATCCGTCGCCACCGGCTGCCGCCTTGGCGTCGACAAAGAACGTCCCGGGAGCCTCGGGCACGCCGCCGAACGGGTCTGTTGCGCAGGTGGCTGCGTCGGGCAGGCACGCTGGCGGTGGCCCGCCTGCGCCACCGCTGGCGGCGACAAAGGCCGTCGGGCAATCGGACGACGCGCCGGCGATCGGGGCACAACCTACAAGGCCGGCAGCATCTGTGATCTGGCCGACGGGGCACGGCGGACCGGCACCCGGGCAGTCACTCGCGAGGCCCTTGTCTTTCGTGTTCGGGCACCACAGCGGCGGCGCGATCGCGGGCGGAGGCTCGATAGCGGGCAAGGTGCTTGGCGCCGGCGCTTGGACGGGTGCGTCGGCGGTCGCGATCAAGATCTGGCCCGTCGGCAGAGCGAGCGCTGCGGCGACCGGGCGGCAGCCGACGAGCGCGGAGTCGTCGGGAAACATCCCGGTCGGACAGGCGACGGCGGCAAGGAAATCGTCGTCCGCGCAGGTCCGGCCGTGGCGTTGGCAAGCCTCGTCTGGTGGCGCACATGCCTCGCCGTCGTCGGTGAGCCAGCTCCAGCACCAGCGCGGCGCGCAATCCCCCCCCCGGGTTCTCGACGGAGCAGGCGGGCGGGCCAACGGCGACGCATTGTTCCGTGTTGTGATGCCACGCCTGCCCCTGCGGGCAGCACGCCTTGTCCGGTCGGCAGGCTCCATGTGGACAGTCCGCGGGGCAGGCCGGCACGTCCACTTCGGGCTCGCCCAGGTCCGCCGCGGCGGTCGCATCGACGACAGCGGCGTCGGCGACATCGAGGCCGGTGTCCGCAGTCGACGCATCAAGGGTGTTCAACCCACCGCCGCCCCAGGCGTCGGCAAAGACCGAATTCGCGTTGCCGTTGGCCTCCTGCGGGCCGCAACCGACGACCGCTGT
>CALGHC010000821.1 GCA_937915965.1 uncultured Myxococcales bacterium | reverse complement strand
TGGGGGTGATCAGTTCAGGCGACCTTGGGAGGATCAGATAGCGCGGTCTGTGGCAGATGAGAAAGTCGATGCTGATGAGCGTGCCCGGGAGCACCCAAGTGGGCCGCCGGATCCCGCCGTCGTCCATCACCATTGCCTTGAAGCCCTCCCGACGAAGGCTCTCGCTGATCTCCTCGTAGCGCCCGCCATCGAGCACGGCCAGGGCGAGGCCCAGATCCAGATCACGGGTGCCGACGTGCGGCTCGGCGGCTTGCTCCTGATCGACGATGAGGTACGGCACCAGCCCGCCGACCACAACGATGTCGTCGAGAAGGTCGCCCAGGATCGTGGCCGCCGTCAGGCACAGCCGCGAGCCTCGCCAGCCAATCCCCTGTCGTAGTCGGAGGCGTACTTCGGGTCGGTCATCGGTTGCTCCAAGTCAGGCGGCTCGACCGCAGGTGTTCGGCGGCCTCCTCGGAACGCTCCGGATGTCCAGCGAGGTCCAGCCACGTTTGCACCGGGAGTACACAGGGGACGCCCTCATTGTCGGCGACGCCGTGGAACACCCCCTCGTCGTTGGGCACGATCAGCCAGACGTTCTCCCCCTTGTCGACCCGCCGCAGCGCCGGGGCCTCGCGCTCGGCCGGTGGCCGTGAGACGAAGGCCGAGACGAGCCGGAAGTCGGCAAAGCCGTCCTGCAGCCAAGCGGCAGCCAAGCCAGTGGCGGCCCACTGCAGGTCGTCCACCTCTCCAAGGCGCTCGGCAAGTCCACGCAAGACCTTCAGGCCGGTGCGTCCGACCATGTGGTAGCGCAGGACCTCGTGCTTGCTGAAGTTGTAGTCCTGTGCCCAGGCGTCGAGGAGCAGGCCGGGTTTTGGGGACAGAACGGCGCCGGCGCCTCTCCTCGCCAACAGGCCGTCGTCGAGCAGCCGACCAACGACCTTGCTGACGTAGCCGGCGCTGAGTCCCGTCTCCCCCACGAGCTCGACCTGTCGCCACGCACGCTCTGGGTCGGCGAGCAGGACCCGGGCGAGGCGGGATCCTTTCGGGCTGAAGGCGGTCGACGGCCTCCCCGGCGAGGTGAAGAGGTTGGACTTGCCCTCGATCAACACCCGGACGCCAGGAGCCCGGACGTCGGCGTTCCCAGACAGATCCATCCAGGCGAGGCCACGCTCCTCGGCCCACCCCCTGCCCGTCGGCCCCATGAAGGGCACGACGAGAACAGGGACGGCGCTGGCGTCCAACTCGGTGTACGCTCGGAGATGATGGTACGCACGCTCCAGGGTCGCCAAGTCGTCTCGCCCCTTCACCTCGAAGACGAAGGCGCTGGTCGATGTATGGATGACCAGGTCGAACTTGGTGCCTGCCCTGCGGACTTCTCGCTCGACCCGAACCGGCACGCCGAGCCAGGCCTCGATGCGGGCGGGGAGTTCGTCGACGGCCTGTCGTTCGAGTTGGCTCATGTTTCCTTTATACACCAAGTTTCCTCGCAAGGAAACTCGACACATTTAGGAAACCACGGCCCCGCTCGGCCCGAGGCTCTGTTCAGCCGAACCGGCGACAAACTGGAGACAACGGCCGCAACCGTTTGGAATTACAAGCCGCCAAACTTCCGGCTCAATGTCTAGACCGGCTCGCTTGGTCCCTATTTTCAAACACTTATGACGGACGCCAAGTCCAGAATCCGGCCCGAGTCGGCCCCGTTCGTCCCAGATCAGCGCCCCGGGACCGAGCGCCAAGGCCCGCCGGGCGGCCACTGTTGGTGGACAGAAGCGCCGGACTCGGACAGGCCGAGCATCGGGAGCAGGAACCCGGCAAGGAGTTGGACGACCTCGTGAAGTCCGGGTTCACCCGCAACGAGCCGACCTCGACGAAGGAACGCTCGCCACTGGACTGCCTTCGCAGGGTCGTCCGAGAACTCCAAAGTCAGGGCCACGGGCGGCCTCGACTGCAAGGGTGAACGCCTCCGAGCAAAGGTTCGGCGGACAGCCTCGCTCAGCACCGAACCCTCGAAGGCGTTGTCTCGGGCCAGCACCCAGATGTCGTAGAAGTCCTTCATCCGGCTGTTCACGATGCCAAGAGCGACCATCGCCTGGAGCTTCTCGGCCACCACGGTCTCCTCCATCAGCGTGACTCGCACGCCCTCGTAGATCCGATCCTCTCGGATGAGTCCGCCCTGCACAGAGTCGGCGGCGAAGACGAGGCCGTCGGGCTCCACATCCTGCTGACAGACCTGCCCGAACACCTCCACCAGGGCGGGCACGTCGTTCACGCCGAAGCCCAGCAGGTCGATGTCTCGGGTCGGTCGGTGCGGTTGATCGCTCCAAATGGCGAAGAGCGTGGCGCCCTTGAGGACGAAGCGATCAGCGTACTCCGACGAGGCCAGCCGGAACATGAAGCGTTCCAGGACGTACCTCGTGAGCAGCCCGGTGAAGTCCTCTCCACGCTCCCGGGCAAGGTTCAGCAGGCGGGCACGGACGGAGGCGGGCAGGTTCTTCACCTTGGACGAGGTCACGCCAGGGCCTCCATGTAGGGGCGCATCACAGACTTGACCCGGCAGGCCCCGGCGTACATCCATAGGTCGTCGACCGTCCCCTTCCGAAGGCGAAAGTAGTCCCTCAGCGCCTCGACGGCGACATCGACGCCGATCTTGTTGCGGTACTTGAAGCAGTCGGCCACCGTCTTGGCCGGTCCGTACACCCGGACCGCGACACCCTCGACCTCGTGCTGCTCGACCCCGAATCGAAGCGCCTTGCCGGAGAACCGAACGATGCGCAGGGGAAGCTCTGGCGTCTTGGGGAGTCGGGCTCGACGGTCAACTGCCATCCAGACCTCGAACGGCGCCTGCGTCGTCATCTCGTGAAACCGCAGGGCGGACAGCAGGCAGACGACGCCATGTGGTACCCGCTTGCAGGCCGTGACGAGCCCGAAGTGGGCTCCAAGATCGGCGTCGGGGAGCACGTAGAGCCCTCGCCCCACCTGTTCGAGGAGCCCCTTGTCCCGAAGTCGCCGCAGGTGCTCCCGGGGGATGTCGTGGCAATCGAGGTCACGGGGCCGCAGCACACCTACCTCTCGAACCAGGGCAAGAGCCCGCTGCTGGACTGGGGAGATGTCTCGGTCGTGGTCAGCCATGTCGTGTCTAAATGTCTGCCTTTGCCTATATGTGCCGACGTTTTGTAACACTACCGGAGCGCAAACTGCAAGGGGCGTCCCTGCGCTCCTTTCGTCGCTTTCGAGAAGCGTACGGTGACAAAGTGGGGATTGCCGCCCCAAGTGCCCGCAATCACAGACAGCCTGCACTACGCTTCAACGTCTGAAGCAGACGTTTGGCTGTAATTTCATCTGGCTCCCCACAGAATCGCGGTCCGATTCGGCTTTGGATTTCCAGGCGATGCAGCCACGACATTCATGCCTTCACGGTTGCCGTGTAATCATGCAAGATGCACTCAGGATGCGAGGTGGCCTGCATGATCCGCACGTTCGACGACAAGCTCACGGCGGACCTGTACCACGGTCGCCCCACCAGCAGGGTCCGCAGGCTGGACAGCAAACTCGTGCGGGCCGCCATGAGGAAGCTGGACATGATCGAGGCTGCCGCTCGGCTGGAAGACCTGCGGGTACCGCCGGGCAACCGGCTGGAGGCTCTGGGTGGCGACCTCTCCGGCTTGCACAGCATCCGGGTGAACGACCAGTGGCGGGTTGTCTTCCGCTGGTCCGATGGCGGCGCCGACGACGTGCGGCTCGTGGACTACCACTGAGGTGACGATCATGCTTCCCGAGAACCGAGTCCCGACGCACCCCGGCGAGGTGCTGCTCGAAGAGTTCCTGCGTCCCCTGGAGCTGACGCAGGTGGCCTTCGCCCGACACATCGGCGTGCCCGTCCAGCGGGTCAACGAGATCATCAAGGGCAAGCGAGGCGTCACGTCGCAGACAGCCTGGCTGCTGGCACAGGCGCTGGGCACGACCCCGCAGTTCTGGATGAACCTCCAGAGCGGCTACGACCTCGCCACGGGGCGCCCCGACCACGAGGTGGAGCCCGTAGCACGGGCGGGATGAGCGGAGGCTGCGGGCTCCATGGTGACAAAGTGGGGATCTCCGCACCAAGCGCTTGGAATCACAGGACGCCCACACTTCGGCTCAATGTCTGACTTGAATTCAGACCACGATTCAGACTAGAATGCGAGGGTCCGCTCCGGAGGACCCATGAAGCCCATCAGCATCCAAGACGACATCATCCCCATCGGCGAGTTCAAGACCCACGCATCCCGCATCATGCGTGGATTGCGTGAGCACAGCCGACCGGTGGTCATCACCCAGAATGGCCGACCGGCCGGGGTGCTGGTCACGCCAGAAGACTACGATCGCCTGACCGAGCGGGAGCGATTCGTCGCTGCGGTTCATCAGGGGCTCGCGGAATCCGAGGCCGGCATGGCCATCGACGACGACAACGACCTGAACGCGTTGCTCGACGGCAAGTTCGGGCATCTCGACACGCCATGAAGCTCCGTTGGCTACCGCTTGCGCTGCGCGATCTCGACGAGATTCGTCGGTACATCGCCCGGGACAACGCGGCTGCGGCTCGCCACTGGGTGACTCGCCTCCAAGCCCGCGCCAGGGACGCCGCTTCCATGCCCATGGCCGGGCGCGTCGTACCGGAGTTGGAGCAAGACGACGTGCGCGAGGTCTTGCTACGTTCCTACAGACTCGTCTACCGGGTGCTCGGCGAAGAGGTGCATATGCTGACCGTCTTCGAGGGACACAGGCTGTTCCCGCCGGGCGTT
This sequence comes from uncultured Myxococcales bacterium, assembly GCA_937915965.1. Taxonomy (GTDB): domain Bacteria; phylum Myxococcota_A; class UBA9042; order UBA9042; family UBA9042; genus CALGHC01. Next base: position 28,388 of record CALGHC010000821.1, on the reverse strand, counting down.
GCGCCGGATGGCGACAACGATGGGTCGTGATAGGTCCGAACGAGGACAGGCTGGGGATTCCTCCCGCAACCTTCCGTAATTACTGAGCGACAAACTTCCGGCTCAATGTTTGAGCCACCGCGCCTGCAGATGCGTCCTCGACCGCACCGGCGGTATCGGGATCGTTGTCCGCCGCCGTGTTGCCATCGGCGCAGGCCACCGCCATGACCGTGACCGCGACAAGAGTGACGCCAAGCCGGCGTGCGGATCGGGGACTGAGATGGTGCACGTCCGCGCCTCGAACCCGGACAATGGGCCGGCCGGCGAGCGTGCCGCGACCGGCGCCAGGCACCACATCGTGGCGATGGGCGCTGGTCGAAGAGCTCGGCGACGTTGCCATCTTCGACCTTGACTGCCACAGACCCCGCCAGCCTTCGACCGTACGCTGAGATTTCCCTCAAATTTGAGGGAGAGGGGCGCCAACCATGCAAGTCGAAGCAACAGTACCGGACAGCAGAGCCCTGGCGCTGCAAGAACTGGCTGAACAGCTGGGCCTCAGCAAGAGTCAGGTCATCGACGATCCGCCCGAGCCCAACGACGCCCTCAAGGCTGCACTTACCGGGGCGGGTTGATGGCCAACGGTCGCCCGCTTCGACCGCTCACCCGCCAGATCACCGACGCGGACGCGGCCAGTGGCTTTGTGTGTGGCGAAGATGCCCTCGACGGCTTCTTCGCCACACACGCGGTCGCCAACCACCAACGCGGCATCGGCAGCACCTTCGTCCTGGCGGGCGCGGACACGGCGGACCCGTCGGTCCTCGGCTTCTACACGCTGTCGATGGCCAACGTAGAATCGACGCGACTTCGCACGGCCATCAAGAAGCGACTGCCACGGTACCCGCTGCCCGTCGCTCTGATCGGCCGCCTGGCCGTCCACAAGGACGCCCAGGGCCGCAAGCTGGCCAACGGGCGGAAGCGGCCTCCGACGCGGACGACGTGCGGCTCGTCGACCACCGCTGAGGTGACGACCATGCTTCCCGAACAGCGCATTCCAACCCACCCCGGCGAGGTGCTGGTCAAGGAGGTCCTGCGGCCGCTCGGGTTGACCCAGGTCGCCTTCGCCGGCCGCATCGGGGTGCCCGTCCAGCGAGTCAACGAGATCGTCAAGGGCAAGCGCGGCGTCGCGTCGGAGACGGCGTGGTTTCTGGCTCAGGCGCTCGGCACGACCGGAAGCCAACCACGCCTCGCCCCAGGCGACCTTGCCGCCAGGCTCGCCGCGCGCCATTCTCCTCGCATGAGCCGCGCCAACCACTGGGACCACGTCTACAAGAGCCGCGATCCGCAGGGTCTGAGCTGGTACGCGCCGCACCTCGCCCGCTCGCTCGAGCTGATCGATACCGCCGGGCTCGCGTGTAGCGCGCCAATCATCGACATCGGCGGCGGCGCCTCGACGCTGACGGCCGATCTGATCGATCGCGGCTTCACCGACGTCACGGTGCTCGACATCTCTGCGGCCGCCCTGGCGAAGGCGCGGGCCGCCATGGGCGAGCGGGGCCATGCGGTGCGCTGGCTGGTCGGCGACGTGACCCAGGTCGCGCTGCCGGCGGCGGGCTACGGCCTTTGGCACGACCGCGCGGTGTTCCACTTTCTCGTCGACCCAAACGACCGCGCGGCCTACGTCGCTCAGGTAGAGCGGGCGCTGCGGCCGGGCGGCCGGTTGATCATCTCGACTTTCGGTCCGAACGGCCCGGAGAAATGCAGCGGCCTGCCGGTGGTCCGCTACGACGACGACGCGCTCAGCGGCGTCTTCGACGCGAAGTTCGAGCGCGTCACCTGTGCCACCGATGCCCACATCACGCCCTGGGGCGCTGCCCAGGAGTTCGTCACCTGCCTGTGCCGACGCGCCGACCGCAGCGACGGCAGCGCCACGTCCTGACTTCGCGACGTCCCGGCATCGCCGGCGCCCCTCGACCCTCACTCACCCCCATCCCACGGACTCAACAATGGACCCCAAGCTTCTGGCCACGGTCTTCGTGACCGTCTTCCTCGCGGAGCTCGGCGACAAGACCCAGCTCGCGACGATGCTCTACGCCGCCAAGGGCGACAATCCGAAGCTGACGGTCTTCGCCGGAGCCGCGGCGGCGCTGGTGGCGGCGACGGCGATCGGCGTCGCGGTCGGCGCTGGCGTGTCGAGGCTGGTCGATCCGGCCGTGCTGACGCGGATCGCTGGCGTGGGCTTCATCGCGGTGGGCGCGTGGACGCTGTGGCGAGGCTGACGGCGAGCCTGGTCTGACCTCGCACGCCGAGGCCGCTAGCGGTGGCCTGCGGTGGTCGGCGGCGTCGCGACCGCCGCCGGCGTCTTGCTGCGGCCATACGGGTCGGGCAGGTAGCGCAGCAGCTGGGAGTCAGTCGAGAGCAGCAGGGTCGAGCGTCGTCCCTTGCCCTCGGCGCCAAAGATCAGCTTGTAGGCCTCGAGGCTCTTCTGAAAGGCGTAGAACTCGGGGTCCTGGTTGTAGGCGTCGGCGTAGACCCGCGCGGCTTCGCCGTCGGCCGCCCCCTTGATTTCGCTGGACTTCCGGTAGGCCTCGGAGCGGATCTCCTTTAGTTGACGCTCCATGCGGCCCAAGATCTCGGCGGCTCGGCCCTTGCCCTCCGATCGATACTGCTCGGCCACCTTCTGCCTCTCGGCGATCATCCGCTTGAAGATGTTCTGCTGGACCTCGTCGATGTAGTTGATGCGCTTGAGGCGCACGTCGACGATGTCGATGCCGAAGCTCTCCGAGGTCTTGGCGGTCGCCTTGGCGACCATCTCGCGCTGCAGGACCTCACGACCCTTGGCGACCATCAGCGGTGGCTGGCTGAGGCGCTGGCCACCGCGCGAAACGGCCGCGGTCGCCTCGTCTGGCATCTCCAAAGCGCCGGCGCGGCTGCGCACCACCTCGATGAGGTTGTTCTCCGAGACGATCGTCCTCACCTCGGAGTCGATGATGTCGTCGAGGCGTGTCTGAGCGCGGTTGTACGATCCGAGTGACTGCAGGAACTTCAGCGGGTCCGTAATGCGCCAGCGTGCGGTGACGTCGACCCAGATGAAACGCTTGTCCTTGGTCGGGATCTGGCTGCGTTCGCCGTCCCAGCGCAGCAGCCGCTTGGAGTAGGTGTGATGCCTGTACCAGGGCATCACGAAGGTCAGGCCGGGCTCGACGATCGGTTCGCCAACCGGCTCACCGAACGCGGTGAGGATGACCTGTTCGTACTCGTTGACGACGAGCACGCAGTTGGCGATGGCGAGGTAGCCGAGGACGATCGCGCCAATAGCGAAGATGGCGATGCGGTTGCTCATCGTGCACCTCCTCGGCCGAGGTCGAGGTGAGGCAGGATGCGGTCGCCGCTCTTGCCGTCCAGGATCGTGATGTCGTTGACGTGCGGCATGACCTCGGCGATCGACTCAAGGTAGATGCGCTGGCGGGTCACCTCGGGGGCGCGCCGGTATTCGGTCAGCACGGCGAGGAACCGAGCCGTATTGCCGCGGGCCCGGTTGATGCGGTCGGTGCGGTAGCCCTCGGCCTGGGCGATGGTGCGCTGCGCCTCACCCTTGGCGTTGGGGATCTCGCGGTTGAGCTGCGACAGGGCGTCGTTCTCCATCTTCTCGCGATCCTGCTCGGCACGGTTGACGTCGTTGAAGCTCGGCTGCACTGGTTCAGGCGGAGTCACGTTCTGAAGCTGCAAGGCGACGATCTTGATGCCGCTCTGGTACTCGGTGAGGATCTGTTGCATCTCACGGCGGGCTTGGTCCTCGATGGCGCTACGCCCCACGGTCAATACCTGGTCGACTGCGCGGTCGCCGACGACCTGGCGAACCACCGACTCGGCGAGGTCGCGCACGGTCTGCTCGGGCTCGTCGAGGTTGAACCAATAGTCCGTCGGATCAGAGATCTGGTACTGCACGATCCACTCGACGTCGCCGATGTTCAGGTCCCCCGTCAGCATCAGCTTCTCGTCGTCGAAGCGCTGCTTGGAGTACTCCGTGCGGGTGCCGGCCTTCAGGGTTCGGAAGCCAAACTCCTCTTTGTGGACCCGTTCCGTCTCAAAGACCTGCGCGCGGTCAATGCCGAAGGGCAGCTTGAAATGGAACCCCGGTCCTTCGACCGAGTTCAGGGCGCCAAGCCGCAGCACGACGGCGCGCTCCTGCGCTTCGACGGTGTAGATCGCGCTGCGCACAGCGAGCACCGCCATCAGGCCGACCAGAGCCAGCAGGATGTAAACAAAGAGATTCTTTGGCACATTGATCTCGGGCGTCTCGAAGCCGCCGCCGCCCGATGCGCCATCGGGTTTCTGTTCGTAAGGGTCCCATGCCATCCGTTCACCATCCAAGTTTTAGGGGTCGCGGCCGGCAGCATGACACCGGGCGCAGGGCGGGGCAACCGCTCAGCCTAGGGGCGCGCCTCGCGCTGGCCTCGGCCTAGAAAGGATACTGCACGTCGAATACGACCTGGTCGTTGTCGCGAAACAGACCAGCGGGGCTCGTCGGGGGCCCCGCGAGCCACAGAGCACCAAAGCCGGCGTCGAGGCCGCCGTCGAAACGGTACCCCAGCCGACCCGTGGCGACGCTGTCGCCAAGCACCACGCCGTGGCGCCCGCCGAGAGTCAGGCGCCAGAGCTGACCGTCTCCGAACGACCAAGCCAGCCCGCCGCCGACACCCAACTCCTTTTCGGCCATCAGGAATACACCCCGGCCAGGGGGAGCGCGGTGAATCCAGTCGCCGGTGACAAGCAATACGATCACCAGCGCGTCGTCCGGTGCGTACTCCAGCGTCATGGCGACCTGGGAGAGCGGCGAGCGGAAGGCGACAAAATCCTCGTCAAGCAGCACTTTGGCCAGAGTGAAGGCGAAGTCGGCGCGCAGCATCCAGCCCTCGCCGAGCTCGGCAACTACCTCGAGGCCCAGCGTCGTCCGCCGGTGCCAGCTGGCCGTGACGAGATCAGTCGGCTCCTTGCCGGTCGCCTCGAGCCGGCCCATCGCCGCTTGCACCTGTGGATCGAGAAACGCGGTCGCCAGCGCGCCCTGGTCGAAACCAGCGGCGCCAACGGCGCCAAGGACAGTGGCGGCATCGTCGTCAAAGACAAGGGCCGGCATCCGGTCCCAGGCCTCGATCGCGTCGATGGCGACGTCGACAGGACCGAGGCGCATGCGCCAGCGCGCGGCGACCGATCCGGCCAAGGGGGTGGCCGCGGGTGGTTCAAGCGCGGTGGTGAGCGCCTCGCCAAGCTGGCGATCGAGGCGCAGGTCGAGGCTGCGGGTCAGCACCAGCAGCGAGGACGGCAGGGCGGGGCCGGCTGCGGGTGACAACATCGCGGTGTCGGTGGCGAATGGGCTGACGCGGTGGCCTGCAAAGAAGGGCTGGTAGACGACGGCGAGGGCGCCTGTGGCGAACGAACGCTCATAGCGCAACATCGGGTCGGGCAGCGCCATGCTGCCCGGTTCGCCGGCACCCGCCGCGGCGAATCCCAACGAGAAGTCCTTTGGGTTGAGGATGTCCAGGGGGCTACCGGCTTCGACGGCACCCCAAGCGACGACGTCGTTGCCCAACGTCAGCCTGCCCCAGGGCCGCAGCCACTCAAGGGTCGCCTCACGAAGCTCGGCGTGGGCGTCGTAGCGCAGACCAAAGCCGGGCCAGTCGGCGGTCACGTGCGGCACGCCATCGCGGTGGCCTGCGAGCGCGCGCCAGCTCAGCCGCGCGCCCAGATGCACCCGGCTCGACTCGTCGATCGGGTGGCGCAGATCGAGGTCGAGGCGGGTGGCCAGATCGGCGACGTCCTCGGCCGGGTCCTGCCCCTGCCAGTCCAGGGCGAGGACGGCGGCGGCGCGACCACGGAAGATCGTAAAGCCGTCGGCGCGGGCGACGCGTGCAGACCCACAGACCAGCACGAGCGCCGCCAGCGAGGCGAGGCACAGCGCCACGAACGGCACGAACGACACGAACCGCACGAACCGCACGAACCGCACGAACCGCACGAACCGCACGAACCGCGCGAACGGCAAACGAACTCGGCCGCGAAGGTCTGACCAGAGCATCCGCCAAGGCGGCAGCCCGAGTCGCGGCCTGAGCTGCTGGTGGCACCTGTTCACGACGCGGGATTGTGGCACGGCGATGACCTGGGTCACAATCCACCGTCCCGCAGCGCAACGATGGCGGGCATGTCGGCAATAGGGACGGCAATAGGGACGACAATAGGGAACCCAAGATGCAGCACCTGACCCTCGACGGCTTTGGCGGCCACCGCTCGCGCTTCGACGACATCCGTTTGGTACATGAGCTCGTCGAGGAGCTGCCCGATCGGCTCGGTTTGACGGCTGCGATGCCGCCGATGTTGCTGCCGTACTACAACGGCGTCGAGCCCGACGACTGCGGCGTCTCCGCCTTCGTCTTCCTGCCCGGCGGCCACCTCACCTTGCATACGTTCTCGTATCGCGAGTGCTACTTCGCTGATCTACTCAGCCCGATGGCCTTCGACGAGCGCGAGGCGGTGCGCCTCTTCGGGCTGGGCCTGCCGACACGCGAGCAGACCTCGATCACGACCGAGCGCCGCGAGACCCGGCAAGCGCCGCCGGTCGACGCCAACGAAGACTTCGGCCCGCACCTCTTCATCGACATCGACGGCTACGCCGGGCCACGCGAGATGGACGGCCTGTTCGCGCTCTTCGACACCCTGCCCGCTCGCATCGACATGACGCCGATCATGCGACCGTATGTCCTGCGCTCGCGCCTGGCCGACGGCAGCGGCGTGCTGTCGGCGATGACGATGATCGCCGAGAGCCACATCGCGCTGCACATCTACGAAGCGAGCGGCCGCGCCTTCTTCGACATCTTTTCGTGCCGGTTTTTTGAGCCCCAGGCCGTGATCGCGGAGTTGAAGCGCGCGCTGCCCGGTGCGAGCCACCGCGTCCAACTCGCCGCCCGTGGCCACTGCTACCGCACCGAGCGCACGACCCGCACCCGCGAGCACGCCCGCACCAAGAGGTGGCTGCCCGACGGCGTCGCCTTTGACGGCCACGAGGAATAACGCGCCGAGCGAGGTCGCTCGGCGGGGGCGACCTGCGAACCAGGGATGGGCGCCTGCACGGCGAGAAGACCGGCACGCGGCGACAACGACGGTTTGCCGCAGCCCGGGTCAGACGGTAGTGTGTTCGACGTTCCCGCCCGCGATTCGGGCTCTTGGAGTACCACCATGTCCAACCGGCCCGGCCACGTTTGCGCTGTCGATACCGTCCTGAGCGCCCCCGTCCGGAGCGCTACCGTCCTGAGCGCTACCGTCTGGAGCGCCACCGTCCTGAGCGCTACCGTCCTGAGCGCTACCGTCCTGATTGCCACCGTCTTGGCCGCGATCGTCGCGCCCCAGACCGCCTACGCCGCTTCCGCGTCGATCCCGATGCAAGGCGCGCTGACGACGGTGGGGGGCGGCCCCGTGGCGGACGGCGAATACGCCCTGACCGTGCAACTCTACGAGACGGCCGACGCGGTGGAGTCACTGTGGAAGGAGATCCACGTCGCGGTGCCGGTCGTCCAGGGTCGCTTCGCCCTCGACGTAGGCACGGCCGACAAGAAGAACCCGCTCGCCGACGTGTTCTTCACCGATCACGCCTCGCCGTGGATCGGCGTTCAGGTCGGCGGCGACCCAGAGCTCGCGCGCAGGCCTCTGGCGCGGCTGCCGCAGGCCTGGCATGCCAAGGTCGCCGACGAACTGACCGGCCCGCTCGACGGCAAACAGCTGTTGCCGGCCTCGGTGCCCGGCAGCGCCCTCGCCTTCGCCTACGCCGCCGCCAATCAAAAGGAGGGCGCCGCTCTCGAGGCGCTCGAGGCGGCTGATCTCAAGTGCACAGGCTGCATCACGGCGGAACACCTCGACGCCGCGGTCCTGGCCGCGTACGCGCGCACTGACACCAAGAACACCTTCGCCAAACCCAACGCGTTCATGGCTGGTGTCGGCGTAGGCAAGTTCCCCGCGGACGCATGCGTCCTCGACGTGGCCAGCGACGGCGGCACCGCATGCGTCGACGGCGCGCCGGCCCTGATGACGCGGATCGCGACGAGCGACGACGAGATGGCCAAGGTGGCCAAGGACGGCCAGCTCGTCTACCGCAAGGACTCCGGCAACACCTGGATCCACCGCAAGGGCGCCTGGCGTCAGCTCGCCCTGGTGCCGATCTGCGGCGATCAGGAGGTCGACCCGCCCGAGACCTGCGACGACGGCAACCAGACCGACACCGACAGCTGCACCAACAAGTGCGACAAGAACGTCTGTGGGGACGGCGTGGTCTTTGACGGCGTCGAGGTCTGCGACGACGGCAACACCGACCAGACCGATGCGTGCGTCGCCTGTCAGAAGGCGATCTGCGGCGACGGCTTTATCCGAACAGGGGTCGAGACCTGCGACGGCAAGAACGTCGGCCTGGAGACCTGCGCGACGATTCTGGGCATCGAGTGGATCGGTGTGCTCGGCTGCAAAGACGGCTGCGCTGCCTTCAAGACCACCGGCTGCACGACGCCAGTCGGCACCGAGGCGAACCCGGCGACTTCGTGCCTGGCGATCCAGCAAGCCGGCGACGGCAAGGGCGACGGCCTGTACTGGCTCAAGCCCAAGGACGTCGCGTTCCAGGTGTTTTGCGACATGACCACAGACGGCGGCGGTTGGACGCTTGTGAACACCAAGGTCAGCTCGGCCTTCGTCGCCTGGAGCGCCAAGTTCGCCGCGGCGTGCGGCGTCAGCAAGTCCGACGACTGCGCCTCAAAGATCGCCGATGGTCTCGCCTGGACCCAGGCGATGTGGCGGTTTGCCACCGCCGCTGACCCGCGGGTCGTCTGGGAAAAGAGCGCCCACGCCGGCTTCGCGGCCTATCTGCAGGGCGCGAGCGGCAACGACAGCCCGACCTTCGGCGGCTTCTCCAAGGTCGTCGGCGGCAAGACCACGGGGCCGGCGACGGTCGCGTCTCTTCACTTCTATCCCGCCAATGGCATCTCCGAGAGCCACGGTGGAACGGACGCCTGGCTCGACATCTGGTCAACCGTCGACGGCACCAACGGCTACCTCGACAACGAAGGCAACGGCGCGCTCAACGGCAACAAGTGCGTCGCGGGCTACTGCAAGGCGGCGCCGATCTGGCTGATGGTCCGCTGAGCCTCGAACGGAGAACCCATGCAACGCGCTCACGCCCAATTCGCTGCCTTCTTGATCGCCATCGCCGTCGCCGCGGTCGGCAGCCCGGCGCGCGCCGCCGACGCCGAGGCCCGCGCCCTCCTCACCGAGATGGAGAAACGCCACTCGACCGGATGGCAGGGGGGCGAAGCGCGCACGTCGCTGACGTTGACCCTGGCCAACGGCAAACAACGCGTCTGGGTCCTGGTCACCCGCAGCGTACGCGACCAGGGCCGCGTGCGCAGTCGAGCCACCTTCCTTGAGCCCGCCGACAGCCGCGGCGTCGAGCTGCTTGTGCTTGAGGGCGGCGACGGGCACGCCGTGCAGTACCTCTACCTGCCCAAGACGAAGCGCACGCGTCGAATCGGCGGCAGCCAGCGCAACGCTCCCTTCATGGGCACCGACTTCAGCTTTGCCGATCTCGAGGGAGGCGGCTGGGCGGCACAGTCCGACGTGGTGAAGCTCGACGACGAGGTTGTCGCCAAAGCCACCTGCCACCACCTCAGGGTCACCTTCCACGACGACGCACAGGCCGCGTACGGCAAGCTGGAGTTGTGGATCGACCGCAGCGACAAGCTGCCCCGGCGAATCCGCTTCTTCGATCGCGATGGCAAGCTCGCCAAGACCCTGACTGTCGAGGAGATCGAAGCGAACGCGGGCAAGCCGATCCTGCGTCGGCTGCGCATGGAGAACCACCTGCGCGCCTCGGTGACGACCGTGGTTGTCGAGAAGATCGAAGCGGACAAGCGCTTCCCCGCGGCGATCTTCGAACCTGCGAGTCTCGGGCGCTAGTCTGGCGACAGCGCGAGGGCGTGACGGCGTGACGGCGCGACAGCGCGACGGCGTCTCGTCGGATACCGCTGCGCTTGGCGCTCTCTGCGCCGGCCCCGCGTCGTCCCGGATCAGCGAATCAAGAGCGCTCCTGGCTGGTTGTAGCCGCCCTTCCAAGCGCTGTGCACGCCGCTGTTCCAGTAGCCGCCGTCGGAACGATTGAAGCTCGTCCAGATGCGGCCCCAGCCCTGACTGCCGCTGTCGGCTGCGCCGTTGTGGCATGCACACGAAGGGTTGTCCTCGACGCCATCGAGCAGATGAAAGCCGGCTTCGTTGAAGCCGCACGGGTCGCCATCCGTGCCACAGAGCTGACCGTTGGTCGTCAAGGTGTTGCCGCCTGCGTCGATGACCTTCAATCCCATGACGGTATTTTCCTTGCAATTCGTCAGAATATCAAACGGGTTGCACAGATCCGGCAGGGCGACCAGGACGTAGTCGTCGGTGCTGCCGCCAACCCAGGCGAGGACCTCACGCTTCGCGGATGCGGCGAAGATCGCGGCGCCGTTGATGCTGAAGTTGGCGACGACTCCGCCATTCTTTGCGGGGTCGAGGATATCGCCCAGGTCCGCGCCCGGCGTGCCGTACCAGGTCGCGCCCGGCTGGGGGTGTGCGCCGCCGGTCCACAGCTGCGGCCGCGCGCTGCCACCAACGACAGCGAGCAGGGTCCAGCCGCCGCCAGCGAGCTTCATCTCGCACCACGTCTGGAACTTGTCAGCGCCGCCCGGGCCATCTGGATCGAGCCAGTACAGGCCGCTGGCGGTGCCAGACAGGGTCTCGGCGATGGCGAGGCAGTCCGGCGCCGGGTTGATGTCACTGCCCACCGAGCAGGTGCCGCCGTAGCACAGCCCGGAGGCTCCACACGTGGTCTCATCGGCGACCGCGCCGTGCTGGCAGCCTGCCTCGGCCTCGCAGCTGTCGGCGGTGCATGGGTTGCCGTCGTCGCAGTCGACGGTCGCGCCGACACAGGCGCCGCCCGCGCAGCCGTCGTCCTCGCTGCATGCGTCGTCATCGGTGCAGGTCAGCGCGTTCGCCAAGGTGAGGCAGCCCTTCTTGCCGTCGCAGTAGTCGGTCGTGCAGTGCTCCTCGTCGTCACAGACCACCGAATCGCCCGGCTGGCACGCCGCGCCTGCGCAGGCGTCGCCGACCGTGCAGGCGTCACCGTCGTCGCAGGGTGCGCTCGACGCGACGTGCGCACATCCGCTCGCGGCGAGGCACGAGTCCACGGTACAGCCGTTGCCGTCGTCGCACGCCGCCTCGGCGCCCGGCTCGCAAGAGCCCACGAGGCAAGCGTCCCCGACCGTACAGGCGTCCCCATCCGTGCAGGGCACGGTGACGGCGCTGTGGACACAGCCGGCTTCTGCGTCGCAGGTGTCGGCGGTGCATGCCTCGCCATCGTCGCAGGCGATCGCATTCCCCGGCTTGCAGACGCCGGCCTTGCACACGTCGCCTAGCGTGCAGACGTTGCCGTCGTCGCAGCCGGCGGTCGTCGGCGTGTGGCTGCAGCCCGCGACCGAGTCGCACGCATCGGCCGTGCACGCGTTGCCGTCGTCGCAGGCCATCAGCTTGCCGGGCTGGCACGCGCCGCCGGCGCACGCGTCTCCGACCGTGCAGACGCTACCGTCGTCGCACGGCGGGTCGCTGTCTGTGTGTCCGCAGCCAAGTGCGGGTTCGCAAGCGTCGATCGTGCAGACGTTGCCATCATCGCAAGCCAGGATCGGCCCGCCATTGCAGACGCCCGCCTTGCACAGGTCGGCGGTGGTGCATGCGCTGCCGTCATCGCAAGGGTCGCTGGACTGGGTGAAGACACAGCCCTTGGCGGGATCGCAGGCGTCGGTCGTGCACGGGTTGCCGTCGGCGCACTTCAACGGTGCGCCGGCCGAGCAGCTGCCCTCGGCGCAGGTGTCCGCCTCGGTGCAGCTGTCACCGTCGCTGCATGGCTGGAGGTTCGCGATGTTCTTGCAGCCCTCGCCCGGGTCACAGGTCTCCGTTGTGCAAGGGTTGTCGTCGTCGCAGGCGGCGGGCTTGCCGGGCTTGCACGCACCGCCGGTGCAGTGGTCATCGCCAGAACAAGCGTTGCCGTCGTCACAAGCCTTGGCGTTGACGAGATGCTGACAGCCGGCAACAGCGCCGCAGCTGTCGTCGGTGCACGGGTTGCCGTCGTCACATACGGGCGGCGGCCCACCGCCACAGCTACCGCCAGCGCAGGCATCGCCGGTGGTGCACGCGTCGCCATCGTCGCAGGGCAGCGTGTTGGCGGTGGCCTGGCAGCCGCTCTTGGGTGCGCACGCGTCCGTCGTGCAGGGGTTACCGTCATCGCAGGCCGTCGCCGCACCCGGCAGGCAGAGGCCAGCGAGGCACGCGTCGGCGATCGTGCAAGCGTTGCCGTCATCGCAGGCGTCGGTGTGGTTGGCGAAGACACAGCCAGACGAGGCCTCGCAGCTGTCCGTGGTGCACGGGTTGCCGTCGCTGCATGCGACCTGCTTGCCGCCGGCGCAGGCGCCGTCCGCGCACGCGTCGGCCGTCGTGCAAGCATCGCCGTCATCACAGGCGGCGGCGGAAGAGGCGTGGATGCAGCCATCGACCGGGTGGCAGCTGTCGACCGTGCAGCCGTTGCCGTCCTCGCAGTCGACGACCGCACCCGGCATGCACAGGGCGCCATTGCAACTGTCCGTGGTCGTACAGGCGTTGCCGTCGTCGCAGTCGCCGGGAGTCGGGTCGTGCAGACAACCCGAGCCAGGATCGCAGCTATCGGCGGAACAGGGGTTGCCATCGTCGCAGCCGACCGGGCCCCCAGACGCGCAAGCACCTTCGCTGCACGCGTCGCCGCTGGTGCAAGCGTCGCCGTCGCTACAAAGACCAGCGGTGACGTCGTGGGTGCAGCCGCTGGCCGCCGCGCAAGCGTCGGCCGTGCAAACGTTGCCATCGTCGCAACCGGCAGACGCGCCGGGTTTGCAGATCCCGTCGGCGCACTGATCGCCCAGCGAGCACGCGTCACCGTCGTCGCAAGGCGCGCCCGCCGGTTGTGGCTCGTCGCTGCAGCTGCCGTCGTCGTGGCAGAACGCCTGCGTGCAAGGACCCTGTGCGGCCGGGCACGGATTGGTGTCCGAGCAGCCCTCGGTGACCACGTCTGCGTCCGTCGGACCCGCTTCGGCGACCCCGGCGTCAACCGACGCCCCGTCAGCGGACACGCTGTCAGCGGATGCTGTATCAGCGGACGCGCCGTCGACTGCACCGCCGTCAACCACCGCCCCGACGCCGACGCCGCCATCACCAGAGGTGGCGGCGTCCCCGGCGCCGGGCGCCGGCCCGACCACCGCTTCGTCGTTGTCGCCGCATGCGCCCATCAGGGCGAGGCTGCAGGTGACCATCCACGCGACGACGCGACGCGTGGATGAGGGGCACGCCGACATCCGCGGCGCGGGATGGGGCGCGACGGTGTGCTGAGAGCGATCGGACATGGCGGACTCCTCGACGGCAGCGCTATGCGCGGCGGACCGAAGCGTGGGGCGGGCGCGACGGGCCTGGCAGGATATCGATGACTCGGCCCCCTGTCGAAAGCGGGCCTCGACTGTGCCGATCTCGACGAAGCGCTCGGTGTGCTTAGAATCCGTCCACATCGACACGCAGGCCGAGCTCGGCGGCGCGGCGACGGGCAGCCGTGACGGCAGCGCCAAAGGCCGCGAGGTGAGCGAGTGGCGCCTCGCCGGCGCGCACCTGGATCTGCACGGCAGACGCCCCCGCCGCCGCGGCGCGCTCGACCAGGGCTGGGGCTTCGTCGAATGCGTCGCGGGTCGGTACCAGCAGCAGGGTCCAGCTGATGTGCGGTGCGACCTGAGCCAGCCGAGCGAGTCCCAGCCAAAGCTGCGCGCCAGCTCCTTGGGCCTGGGCGTAGCGGTCTTCGTCGCTGTCCGCGAGACGATGGCGTTTGAGAAGGAGTGTGGTCAGACCGGCGGCGGCGAGGCGCTCGATGACCCCGGAAGCGGCGAGCGCGCGACCATTGCTGACCAGCTCGATGCGGCTGGCGCCGGCGGCCCGCGCGGCGCGGATCAGGCGCGGCAAGGCGCGCTGTAGGGTCGGTTCGCGGCCGGCCAGGACCACGCGACCGTGGCGACGGGCGGCCGCCTCGACCGCCGCACGCAGCCGAGCGACGCCAGTCTCGTAGCGGCCGTGTTCGCCCAGACAGGTGCGGCAACGGTTGTTGCACGCGTCGCCGAGCAGGATTGTGCGGCCGGCGCTTGGCGCGCGGAGACCCACTGGTGGTGCCGCGACCGGGTCCGAGTGCGGTGACGCCAAGGTGATCTGCAGCGGACCCGCGTCGCGGGTGCCGGCGCCGGATCCCGAGACCCCGTCCTGTGGCCGCCACTGGCCTCGCAGCGTCTGCCAGGCCGCCTCCAGCGCCTCGAGTTCGCCGTCCTGGGTCGAGGCCGGCGCGTCTGCATCGGGCCAACGCGCTCGCGCCCAGTCGAGCACCGTGTCGAGCAAACCGACCGACTCGTCGACCCGCACGTGGCGAGCAAGGCGCCGCTCTGCATCCTCGATCACGCCGACACGCGCCTCCCGGTACCGCCAGGCGCTCTCACCGCCGTAGCCGGTGAAGGCGGCGCCGCGATCAGCGTGCGGCGCAGAGTCGACGATCAGGCCGTCGGCCCGGGCCCGCCAGTACAGCGGCAAGTGGGGCTGCAACCGCAGCCGAGTCAGGGTCCAGCCATGGGCCAGCTGGTGCGCCCCGTGGTCCTTGCAGAAGGCCACGGTCTCATCCAGGTCCTCGAGTCGAGTCCACGGGTTGAAGAGGATGAAGCTTGACGCACCGTAGGCCTCCATTCGGTAGACGCCTGGCCAGCGATCGCGCAGATCTCGCATCTGGGCGAGGGCAGCAGCGTATTCAGCGACGGAGACACCTTTGTTGTACAGATCGAGCTGCGACTGTGAGAACGACTCGAAGCCGATCAGGTATAAAGTGAACCAGTTGCCGCTGCCGGCCGCCGCCCGGGCAGCCGCTTCGAGACGCTCGCCATCACGCAAGATCGCGTCACCGCGGGCAGGGACGAGGAAACCCAACGGCGCCAGCCCCTCCTCGACACAAGCGGCGATGAGCTCGGGCAGGTAGCGGATCGCCGACTGATCGCGCAGGACGACCTCGTCGAGCCGCCCCAGATGTCGTTGATACCAGCCGATCTGAGCGACGTGAACGGCGACGCTCTGGTCGGCTGTGAGGGCGCGGTAGTCGCCACCCAGTTCGCAAAAGGAGCACCCTTTGAGGGTGACGGCGTAGACGGGATCGAGGGCGTCGAGGTCAAGGTCAGCGAAATGCGGATTGCGGCGCACATCGCGGGCGTACGGGCAGCCACTGTTGGTGTCGAGGGTCTTGCGCAGCGGCGCGTCGCTGCCGCCAGATAGCCCGCCGATCTCGATCGCGTCGGTAATGGGGCAAAACGCGCGCAACCAGTCGGGCTCGGCGGGGAAGCGCTCCTGCCGGCGACTGGTCAGGGGCGCAGGCGCTTCCGGCGGCCAGGCGACGAGGTTGCGCACCGCCATGAGATCGGTGCCGGCACGCAGCGCGGCGACGAGGTCGAGCAGGGGCTGACGATGTTGAACAAACCAGCGCAGCCGAAAATCGACCCGTTGGCCAGCGAGGACCGCGTTGGCGTCGGTCTCGCAGACCAGCGCGCCCAGCTCGCTCTGCATGCGCGAGACGAGATCGGCGAGCCAGAGGTGCTCGAAGACGACGAGTCCGTGGCCCAGGCGGCCGATCGTGGCGATCAATTCGTCGATCAGCGGCGCGGCGGCGGCCGGGTCGCCGCGAGGCAGGCGGGCGTGCACGACATCGGCGGCGACGCCCAGCGCTCGGAGCTCGCCCGCAGCCCAGCAGAACGGCACATCTGCAAAGAAATCAGGACCCTGCTGGGCGTGCAGGTAGACAAAAGCGACGCCCAGATCGGCCAGCCGCGGCAGGGCCAGCTGGACGGTCTCAGTCGCGGTCGATCGGGTCGCGCTCACGCCTCTGCGCTACGCTTTCGCGACGAGGCCGTCAAGCGTCGACAGCCGTCTCGGCGTTCGCGGGCGTCTCGCGGCCTAGCCGGGCGATGAGGACGGTGATCGCGAATCCGAGGGCGATCAAGCCGATGGCCGAGGCGATCTGGACGGCGTCAGGCCCAAAGACCTCGGTAGGGTACTTCGACGGCGCCATCTGAGCTATCAGCTCTGCGGTCATGATCCGACCCTTGACGAGGGCACCGACGGCCGGCTGCACGCCGTGCTGGAAAGGCCACAAGCCCACCACGGCGCCGACCAGCAGGCCAAGCAGCACGCCCAGCGTCGGCTTCTCGTAGCGCGCGAGCAGGACCTTCAGCAGGTTCGAGACGACGATGACTCCGACGATCACCCCCAAGCCCACCGGCAAGACGACGCCGACGAGGGGCTCCCACAGGGCCGCCATGTCGCGGTCCTTCAAGGCGTGGACGAAGGCCTCGATGCCGCTGAGGATGGCGACGTACTGGCCGAGCACGAGCAGCAGGTAGCCGCCGGAGACGCCGGGCAGGATCATCGCGCTCGCCCCGGCGACGCCGGCAACGAAGAGGCCCAGCCAGCCGCCTTCGCCCCCGCCCGACTCGCCCATGCCGCTGCTCTGCGCGACCGCCAAGGCCGCCATCACGAGGAAGCCGGCGATCGCTCCCGCCCACAGCGAGCGGTTGGCTGGGCGCGCCATCCGCCAGACGACTGGCACGCCGCCCAGAGTCAATCCGATGAAGAGGCTGTACATGACCCATCGATGAAAGACGACGAGGTCCTTGACGACGCCGGCGAGAAGCCCGATGGCGAGGGCGGCGGCGAGAGCGACAGAGGCGAGGGTGACCATCGACGGCAGACGAAACCTCAGCGTCGTCACGTCGGCGATCGCCTGAATGAAGCGCGGGTAGATACCAACCGCCAGCAGCATGGTGCCGCCGCTGATGCCAGGCACGAGGTTGGCGAGTCCCATGAAGGTCCCGCCAACCAGGCCCCGGGTGACCAGCGAGGGCACGCTCGCCTCATTGGCCGAGGGAAGCACGTCGGAGGCGGGCGTGGGTGTCGTCGGCATGGATGCTCCCTGGGTGGCCGTCGAGGCATGGCAGGTCGTCGAAGGGGCGGCCGTTTTGCCGCCTGCGCCCTCCGGAGTCAATCGCGTGGGCACGACGAGATCGGTGCCGAGGGCTCGGGCGCACCGCTGAGATCTTGATGCGCACCGACAGTCCTGCCATGTTGCGTCGCGCGACGAGACTGTCGCCCACTGGAGCCGCCATGTTCCCATCTGCTAGCCATCAGACCTTCCGTGACGCGAGATCGGCCGAATTGCCAGTGAATAGGCGCCGATATCACCCGGCTTTCGCGTTGTCTGGTCTCTTGGTGATGGCCACCGTTGCCTGCTCGACCGACGGTGGCAGCACCGACGCCGGCGCGGCGGACGGCGGCACCTCGGTCGACGGCGGCGGCTGCGCGGCCGATGGGTGCGTTGTCGGCGTCGACACGACAAGCGGGGCTGATGTCGCGACGAAGACGACTCTGGTGATCAACGAGATCGTCTCAAAGGGCGCGCCGATCGGCAGCTTCAACCTCTCGTCATCAGACTGGATCGAACTGTACAACGGCGACACGAAGGACGTCTCGCTCGACGGCTACCGCGTGTGGGACCGCCCTGAGGACGGGTTCGGCGCCGCCTGGCCTCTGCCGGACGGACTGAGCGTGCCAGCCAAGGGCTACTTCATCGTCTACTTCGAAAACGACCTGACCCTGCCCGACGTGGGCACGCCGTCGGTGCCCAAGAAGCTCAAGAAGGACGAAGCTGCGGTCCTGTGGGCCCCAGACGGCACCCTCGTCGACCTGGTCGATTGGATCGAAGGCGACGCTCCCGATGGCCAGAGCTGGGGGCGAGTTCCTGACGGCAGCGACACCTTCAAGACGATGTCCGCGCCGAGCCCGAGCGCCGCCAACCAGCCTTGAGAGAGACGGCCAGCCTGGATGAAGCAGCCAGCCGGGAGAACGGGAGAAGAAAGGCACGCCGATGCAGCATCCGACCTTGATCGCACCATCCATCTTGAGCGCCGACTTCGCGCGTCTGGCCGACGCTGCGGAGACAGTCCGCGCCGGGGGCGCCGATTGGCTGCACATCGATGTCATGGATGGCCACTTCGTGCCCAACCTCACCATCGGCCCCGCGGTCGCCGCAGCGCTGGCCCGCGCGACTGATCTGCCTTTGGACTGCCACCTGATGGTCAGCCGGCCAGACGACCTGCTCGACGCCTTCGCGAAGGCCGGCGCGCGCACCCTCAGCGTTCACCTGGAGGCCTGCCCGCACCTCCACCGCACCGTCCAGCGCGTCCGCGCTCTGGGCATGAGTCCCGGAGTCGCGCTCAACCCGCACACAGCTGTGGCGGGCCTCGAGCCGACCCTGCCCGACCTCGACTTCGTGGTGATCATGAGCGTCAATCCCGGCTTCGGCGGCCAGCGCTTCATTCCGGCGGTGCTCGACAAGGTCCGCTGGCTCGACGCCTGGCGGGCCCGCCATCACCCCGATCTGCGCATCGAGATCGACGGCGGCATCACCGTCGACACGATCGGCGCCGCGCGCGCAGCTGGCTGCGACACCTTTGTCGCCGGGTCGGCGGTCTTCGGCCAGGCGGACCCAGGCGCCGCGATCGCTGCGCTGCGGCGAGCGGCCACGGCCGGGGAGCTCAGCGACCGTGGTTAGCGAGCTCGTCAATCAGCGCGCCTACGCGACCGAGGCCGGCACGCGCCGTTTCGTCGAGCGCCACAGCCAAGGACGTCCCGACGACGCGTTCAGCCACGTCGGTATGTTGCACCTCTCGTCCCTGGGGCTAGGCACGTACCTCGGCCCGGCGACCGACGAGGGCGACGTCAGCTACATCGAAGCGGTCGTCGAGGCGGTCAGACAGGGCATCAACGTCATCGACACGGCGGCAAACTACCGCCACCAGCGCTCAGAGCGCGCAGTAGGTGTCGCCATCGGCCAGCTGATCGCGATGGGCGAGGTCTACCGAAGCGAGCTGCTGGTCGCGTCGAAGGCCGGCTTTGTCGCGTTCGACGGGGTCGTCCCCGGGGACCGCGCCCAGCACTGCGTCGAGGTCACTGTCGGCCACGGCCTCGCCGCGCCCGACGAGCTGATGGCACGCTGCCACTGCATCGCCCCGGATTTCATCGCCGCCTCGCTCGACCGCAGCCTGGTCAACCTCGGGCTTGAGACTGTGGACGTCTACTTCCTGCACAA
Organism: uncultured Myxococcales bacterium; assembly: GCA_937915965.1. Taxonomy (GTDB): domain Bacteria; phylum Myxococcota_A; class UBA9042; order UBA9042; family UBA9042; genus CALGHC01. The sequence continues at coordinate 9,124 of CALGHC010000821.1, read as the reverse complement.
CCCGGAAACACAACTCCACGAGTTGACTGCGGATGTCTTCTACGAACGGCTGAGGCGCGCCTTTGCGCGCCTCGAACAGGCTGCCGACGAAGGCAAGGTGAGGGTCTACGGCATCGCGACCTGGTCGGGGCTGCGCGCGCGTCCCGACGAGCGCGATCATGTCTCGCTGGAGCGGGTCCTGGCCTGCGCAGAAGAGGTCGCCGGCAGCCGTCACCGCTGCCGCGCGATCCAGTTGCCGCTCAATGTGCTCATGCCCGAGGCAGCGACCTTCCGCTGCCAGTCGGTCAAGGGCCAGTGGCTCACCCCGCTCGAGGCGGCCGCCGAACTTGGCCTGGTCGCTTTCACCAGCGGCACGTTGCATCAAGGTCGTCTCGCCACCAACGGCACATCGGACGCGTTGCCGCTGATCCCCGACGCCGCCGGTGGGCCCGAGCGACTGCTGACGGCGGACGACGCGCTGCAGTTTGCCCGGTCGGTAGACGGCGTGACGACCGCGCTGGTCGGCATGGCCGACATCGAACACGTGCGCGCCAACGTCGCCAGCCTCAAGGCTGGTCGACCGACACGCAGCTGGGTCGAAGCGTTGCTGCAGCGTTTCGCGACGCCCGCGCGCGGGCTCGGCGGCTGACCGGGCTCCGGGAGGCTCGTCCTACGGCGCCACCAGCACCGGCTTGCGAGCCGCTGTGACCTCGTCGAGACGGCCGAGATGCGTCGACTGCGGTGACTCGTGCAACCGATCCGGCTCGTCACGTGCCTCGCCAGCGATCGCGATAAGCGCGTCAGCGAAAGCGTCGAGCTCGGCCTTCGACTCGGACTCAGTCGGCTCGACCATCAGCGCGCCCTGGACGCACAGCGGGAAATACACCGTCGGCGGATGATAGCCGTAGTCGATGAGCCGCTTGGCGACGTCCATGGTCGAGACGCCGTTCGCCTTCTGCGTCTTGTCCGTGAGGACAACCTCGTGCATGCAGGTGCGATCAAAGGGGATATGGTAGTGGCCGCGCAGCCGCGCGCGGAGATAGTTGGCGTTGAGCACGGCCATCTCCGTCGCGCGCTCGAGGCCATCGCTACCCAGCTCGGTGATGTAGGTGAAGGCGCGGACAAACATGCCGAAGTTGCCGTAGAACGCTTTGACGCGCCCGACCGAGAGCGGCGCGCTGGCCTGTAGCTCAAAATGAACGCTGCCATCGGCGGCCTCGACGCGCGCGACTCGTGGCACGGGCAGATAGGGCGCTAGCTCGTCGCTGACGCACACCGGCCCAGCTCCCGGGCCGCCGCCACCGTGCGGCGTCGAGAAGGTCTTGTGCAGGTTGATATGCATGACGTCGGCGCCAAAGTCCCCCGGCCGTGCCTTTCCCATCAGCGCGTTGAGGTTGGCGCCGTCGAGATAGACGAACCCGCCACCTTCATGGATGATTTCCGCGATCTCCGAGATCTTCGACTCAAAGAGCCCCAGCGTGTTGGGGTTGGTGATCATGATGGCCGCCACATCAGGTCCCATCGCCGCGCGCACGGCGTCGATGTCGATCAAGCCATCGTCGCCACTGGGGACCTGCACAACCTTGTAGCCGTTGAGGGCGACGCTGGCCGGGTTGGTGCCGTGGGCGCTGTCGGGGATAAGCACCTTGGTGCGGACCTCGCCGCGATCTGCGATCAGCGCGCGGATCATCATCACCGCAGTGAACTCGCCATGGGCGCCAGCGGCAGGCTGCAAGGTGACGTTCGGCAGGCCGCTGACCGCTGCGAGCTGGCGCTCCAACCGCCACATCAAGTCAAGGGCGCCTTGCGTCCATGCGTGCGGCGCGTAGGGGTGCAACGCAGCGAAGCCGGGCAGACGCGCCATGTCCTCGTTGATCTTGGGGTTGTACTTCATCGTGCACGAACCCAACGGGTAGGTGCCAATGTCGACCGCGTAGTTCCAGCGCGAGAGGCGGACAAAGTGCCGCACCACATCGACTTCGCTCAGCTCGGGCAAGCGCGGCGGCACCTGCCGCAGCGCCGACGTCGGCAAATCCGCGGCCGCAGAGCCCTCGGCCGAGAAGCGTCGAGCGGACAATCCGTGGCCAACGCGCCCGGGCACCGAGCGCTCAAAGATCAACCCTTCGTGATGCACCAGGCCCCGGCCGGCGCCCGAGATCCCGTCCGTCATGCGTCGCTCCCAGGTCGGCCCCTCGAACAGCGGAGGCCGGTATACAGGTCTAGAACGGCAGCGTTTCGTTTATCGCAGCCTTCTTGCGCAGCAGCTGCACGATTCGGCGGTCCTCGAGGTAGAACTTCCGCGCCCGCATCGTCTTGGCGATCTCGTCGCGAACCTCGTCGAATCCGCGCACCCGCTGGTCGTTCTTCTCGATGAGGCGCAGCACATACCAGCCCCACTTCGTTCGGATCGGCTTGGACACCTCGCCGACCTTCAGGGCAAACGCCGCCTTGACCATCTCCTGCTCCGGAGAGCTGCGCGTGAGGTGGACCGGCGACAACGGCATGTCGCTGTACTCCTTTGATATTTGTTCGAAGTCACCACCCTTGCGCAGGGCCTGCCAGGCTTCGTTCGCTTTCTCCAACGCGGCCTGCACCGAAGGCTCGTCGCCGCCGCCCTGGATCCGGACCATGATCGGCCGGACGTCGCGCGACTCAGGTTCGCCCCACGCGGCCGGGTTCTTGTCGTAGAACGCCTTGAGATCCGCGTCAGAGATGCGCAGATTGCCGGTGCGTTCGACGAGCTTGCGGTGCAAGCGCTGCTCGCGGATCTGTGCTTTGAGGCCGTCGACGGTCAGGCGACTGCGCTCGAGGTGGGCCCGAAACTGCCTCTCGTCAAACCGACCGTCGCGCCCGATGTAGCGGTTGGTGTACTCGGCGTAGGCGGACTCGAACTCGGCCTCGGTCAGCTCGATCTTTGCCTCGCGGATGGCCTGCTCACGCAGCTCGTTGTCTATCAGTTTGTCGAGTATGTTCTGAGCGATGCGCCGAATTCGGCCCGCGGGTATGCGCGCCCCCGTGCCGACCAGCCGATCGAAATCGTCGTTGAAGCGGGCAGCAGGGATGGGGCGCCCGTTGACGGTGGCGACCGGTCCGACGGGGCGAACGAATCCGGGGATGTCTGCGCGCGGCCGTTCAGCGGCCCCGGCGGGTTCGTCCGCCGCGGCGGTCGGAGTCGCCGCCGAAGGAGGTACGACGGCAGCGCTGCCTTCGCCCGCGCCCGACGCGGTGGCGGCGTCGCCGCCCTTGCGCCCACAGCCAAGCGGCACGATGGCGCAGAGGCTCAGGATCCAGACGAGAGACATTCGAGCCATGCTTTCGTTCCAGTGTCGAGGCGCACGAGCGCCGGTTGCCTCAAGGGCGGGCCGAATTGTGTCGCCCGCCCCCATCCAGTGTCAAACAACGCGACGAGCCGAGACGATGCCCCCGCTGACGGTCGAGGTCCCGACAACACCGCTGGGGCCGCGTCGATGCCCGGCCACGCCAACGGACGGCAGTGGCGGACGGGGGCGAGCCGGAAGAATCACCTCTTCCGAGCTGGAAGGTTCGGGTCGGCGGGCGTCAGCCCGCGCATCCGGGCAAAAACAGCGGCGCCCCGCTGGCCCGAAGGTCGGCGGGGCGCCGCAGGATTCATCCTGCGCCCTCAAACTACCAGTCGTAGGTGACGGCGAAGTCGGTGCCGAAGACACCGCCCGTGCCGGTCACGGCGAAGACGGCGTTGTTGTAGAACTGCGGGTTGATGTTGATGTCGATGCTCCAACCACGCAGGTTGATGCCGACACCAGCGGTCAGCCAGTTGTTGACCGTCGAGAAGTGCGACTCCACCGACGGCGGAACCTGGTCGTTCGGCGGCGGCTTGACCTGGTTGGCGGGCGGGTTGAAGTTGCCGTTGGTCTGCTGGATGACCTGACGGGCGCCGAACCGCAGGGTCAGCCAATCGAAGGCCTTGGCCTCTGCCGCGAAGCCGTAGTAGGGGATGAGCACGTAGGCCTCCTCGACCACGCCGCCGGGGGCCGGCTGCTTGGTGCCGGGGTTCTCCTGATCGATCGCGTTGCCCTGGAGCAGCGAACCACGGTAGGCGAAGCCCAGACCAGGCTGGATCAGGACCTTCTCGGCAGGGCTGATCGCGAGATCGGTGCCCAACTGGAAGATCGTGTCCTGGAGCTGGCCATACTTCAGGTTCGGGTTCAGGCCCGTCTGGTTCTCGACGCTGCCGCTGCCGACGACGTTGCGGCTGTCGAGGCGGAAGCGCACGTACGGAACCAGCTTGGCGATCTGGTGGACCTGGAACTCACCGCGACCGAGCAGCGTGAAGCTGATCAGCGAATCGGGGAGGTAGTCGTCAACGTTGTTGACGCGCTCGTTGAAGCTGCCGAAGCGGATCTTCAGGCCGAAGTCGAGCGTGTTCATCTCGCCAAGGTCAAAGCCCAAGCCAGCGCCGAAGTAGATCAGCGTGTTGTTGTGGAGGTTCTGCTGGGTACCGTCAGCGCGCGCGCCGCCGATCGACAGGTCCGCGCCGACGCGCAGCGCCTCGCCCAGGTTGGTGCCAAAGCCCAGGCCGAGCTGGTGGTTGGTGGGCTCCTGACCGGCGCCGTAGCCGGCCACCGTGGCGGGGTCGCCTGCCGCGAAGTTGCCGGCGCCGTCACCGAGGGACGGAGACGTAGCGACTGGCTCCCACTTGGAGCTGATGCCATACAACCACAGCACTGCCTCATCGGTCAGCGCGTAGCGGATGTTGAAGCGGCCGTAGTTGTAGTTCGACGAAGCGTCAGTATCGACGCTGTTCTTGTACTTCACCAGCAGCTGAGGAAGGTGGTAGGTGTTGGCCGAGTCGGTGAGCGTGAGCTCCTTCTCGTTGATCACCTTGCCAGCGATAAAGTTTGGCGTCGCGGGGTTGCCGGCGCCGAGGGCGTTGGTGCGGCTGCGCGTTGCGAAGGCCGGCACGGCCACCGCCAGACACAGCGTGCAGGCCAGACCTGCGATGAGCGTTCTCTTCATGGCTTACTCCGTCAGGTTTCCCCGCGTCGGGATGATTTCCCGCGGCGGAAGCTCGGACGAGAAGCTCGTCCGGGTTCTCTCTCCTCGTCCACCCGTCTCACCCGCGGTGCCGCCGAAACGGTCTCGCGGACGGGCCTGCGCAGCGTTGCCTCCGGCCTGTTGCGGTCCGGATGTCGATGCCATAACGCATCGACGCGGATCCGCCGGAAAGGCGCCGGCCACATACCACAGACACCGGTGAAAGCAAACATCTTCGCGGCTCGCGCTGGCGATCCTCGGGGTCACCGCGGAGTGGCTTGGGCTGGGCGTCACCGCCAAGTCGCGGAATCGGGATGGCCACGTCGAAGCCCGGCAGCGCTCGGCGTGAAGGCCAGCTTGTAGCCCTCGGAATCGCTGTGCTAGCGTTCCGCGCCGGCTGCATGGCGCTGAAAACGACGATGACGCGATGATCCAACTCTACCACGTGCAGAAGCGCTACCCGAACGGCATAGAGGCCCTCGTCGATGTCAGCCTGCGCGTGCGTGAGGGCGAGTTCATCTTCCTCACGGGTGCCTCAGGCGCCGGCAAGACCACGCTTCTGCGACTGCTGCTGGTGATGGACCGGGTCACCGACGGTCAGATCCTCATCGGGGGGCGCAACATCCACGTTCTGCGCGAGAGCTCGGTGCCCTATCTGCGCCGCAACATCGGTGTGGTCTTTCAGGATTTCAAGCTGGTGGGCAACCGGACCGTCTTCGATAACGTCGCGATCGCCTTGGAGATCCTCGGAATCAGCCGCAAGGAGATCGAGCGCCGCGTAATGCAACTGCTCGAAGGGCTTGGCCTGTTGCACTGCGTCGATTCGTTGCCGCCAGTGCTCAGCGGCGGCGAGCAACAACGCGTCGCCATCGCCCGTGCGCTTGTCAACGAGCCGGCGATCCTGCTGGCCGACGAGCCCACCGGAAACCTCGACCCGGGCCTGTCGGTCGAGATCATGGATTTACTGCTCGACATCAACCGACGTGGCGCGACCGTTGTGGTCGCCACTCACGACCATGCGCTGATCGAACGCTACGGCTTGCGCACGTTGACGCTCGATCGCGGGCGGTTGGTCGAAGACCGGCCGCAAGCAGGCAGTCTTGACGATGATCAGGCACAGGCCCTCGCCGCCGCCAGCGAGGATGGTCCGGTGGACGACGACGGCGACACGACGGAGGCGGTGTGAGTCGGCTGGCCTATTTCCTGCGCCAAGCGCTTCGGATCACCCGCGCCTCGCCCTGGCTTTCAATGGTCAGCGTGTTGACCATCGCCATGGCGCTGGCCCTCGTCGGCTTGTTCGCGATCGCGTTCTTCAACGCCAACCAGTTGATCGACGACCTGGGTCGCTCATTGACCGTCTCGGTGTACCTGCAGGACGGCACGACGCGCGCACGCATGAGCGCGGTGGAGACCCAACTGCGCGAGCACCCCGGCGTCGTCTCGGTGAAGATGCTGACACGGGAGATGGACCGCGAACGGAATCGCCGCATGCTCGACAAGCACCTGCTTGAGGGCCTGGACGAGGAGGCGATCCCGGGGCAGCCAGTGCTCGAGGTCGAACTCGACAGCGCCCTCGCCTCGCGGGCTGACATCGACGAGCTTGCGGCCTGGGCGACGAAGTTCGAGGGCGTCGAGTCGATTGAAGAGGTCTCGTTCGGCGCCGAGCGGCTGCGTCTCCTCTTCGCCTTCGTCGAGATCGTCCGCAGCGTCGGCTTCGTCCTGAGCGTGGTGCTGCTCGCCAGCGCCCTGTTCTTCGTCTTCGCGATCATCCGACTGTCGGTCTACGCACGGCGTGCCGAGATCGAGGTGCTCGCCCTGGTCGGCGCCACGCGGGCCTTCGTGCGCACGCCTTTCCTGCTTGAGGGTGTCTTGCAGGGCCTGGTCGGCGCGTTGGTGGCGATGGCCCTGATCGGAGCGCTGCACCTCGAGCTGCGCGGGCTGATCCGCGACGTCTACATGCTCAACGTCGGCTGGTCGCTGCTGCCGCCGGGGATGATCGTCTGGTTGTTGGTCGGCGGTCCGGCTGTCGGCTTCGTCGCGAGCGGTATGAGCGTGGCGCGGCACCTGCGCGTCTAGGACGACCGGAGGACGAACTCGCGCCGAGAGGTTGGACTCGCGACTGGAGGCGGAACGAGTGGGTGCCAGAGGCAAGCGACACGAGACGAGGCGAGCGAGGCGTGCGAGCGCGGCGGTCGTCGTCGGACTCGTCGTGTGCGGCTCATTGGCATCGGCGGCGGCCTCTACGGACGATGATCAGGCTCTGCCCGCGCGCAGCGCGACCGACGAAACGGCCATCCCCAATCGCCTGCCAAAGGCGGAGCGGCAGTCGCTCAACGCACGTTTCGCCGAGGTGCTCGCCCGGGAGCTTGGCCTGCTCGAGGCGCTCGACCAGCTTGACCGCGACGTCGAAGCGACCACGGTGGACATCGCGCGCCTCGGGCTGCAGCGGGCCCAGGCGACTGAGCGTTTGCACGCCGCCGAGGCCAGCCGAAAGGAGGCCGAGGAGCGCCTGGGCGAGATGCGATCCGCTGTGCGCGCCCGGCTGCGCGCGCTCCTGCGCCTGGGGCGAATGCCCGGTCTTCAATTCTTCTGGTCAGCGAAGGACTTTGGCCGATCTGTGGCGGAGGACCACTTGCTGCGGCGGCTGATCGCGGGCGACCGCGAACGCCTCGCCCGATACCGCGCCCAGCTCGAGCGTCTCGAGGCTGTCACCGGCGATCGCAACACGGCGCTTCAACAGCTGAAGGACCTCGACACCAAGCTGCATGCCGAACAGCAACGCCTTGAGCGCGAACGCCACGACAAGCAGGGGCTGCTCGTACAGATTGGCTCAGACCCGGTCTACAACGAACGCGCGCGCCGTGATCTCGAAGCCGCACACCGCGCATTGACCGAGCGCATCGAGACCCTCAAGGAATGGCGGGAGCGCAAATACTCGTTTTCGCTCACCCGCGGCAAGTTGATGCGGCCAGTGAGCTATGCGCCGGTCGAGGTGGGCTATGGCATGGTCCGCCACCCGCGCTTTGGTACCGTGACGATGCATCACGGCCTGGATTTCGTGCCCAACGTCAACGGCCGCCTCGCGGTTCGCGCGATCTTCTGGGCACGCGTCGCCTTCGCCGGCTGGCTGCCTGGCTATGGCGAGACGGTGATCCTCGATCACGGCCGCGGCTGGCACAGCGTCTACGCCCACCTCAGCGGCATCCGGGTGCGCACCGAGGACGTCGTGCGCGGCCGCGAACGAATCGCCAACGTCGGCTCGACCGGCTCGATCAAGGGGCGCCATCTGTATTTCGAGATCCGCTACAACGGCAAACCGGTCGACCCTAGCGAGTGGTTCCGCTGAGCCATCGACGGCGCCGACCGCGCAACCAACAGGTCACAGGAGCGCCCATGAACGCGCATCACAGCAGTCTGGTCGGCCTGGTCGGCATGCTTGCGCCGCTGATCGGCCTGTGTCTCGCGGGCTGTCCGTCGCTATCGACGCTCCACACGGCGCGCACGACCCCGATCGGCAGGACCGAGATCGGCGTGAACGCCGCGCTATATGGCGTTCGCAACGGCGATGGGGGCGGTGGCGCCTTGCCAACCGCGGAGTTCCAACTCCGCCACGGTCTGAGCGACGATGTCGACCTGGGCATCAAGGTCTACCCGTTCGGTATCGGCCTCGACGGCAGCTTCATGGTTGAGGCCAGCGACAGTGTCGTGGTCGCCATCAACCCCGGGGTCAACTTGATCCGCCTACAGACCGACAGCGACAACCTGACCGTCACCTATCTGTGGCTGCCCCTACTCGCCGACGTCATTACGACGAGGGCCGCGACGGTGACAATCGGTGCGCGCGTGGGCTACGCGATCTTCTCGGGCGAAAGTTCGGGCCAAAGAGACACGGCAGCGGGACTCTTGTATGGCGGCATGGTGGGCATCAAGCTCCGCCTGGCCGAACGCTTCGCCGTGATGCCCGAACTCGACCTGCTTCGCGGCACCGCCGCAGACACCGGAACGCTCTACAACGCCGGGATCGCCTTCCTGTTCTGAGTGACCCGGCGCCCCCGGCCAGCCGGGCGATTCTGGACCGATGGGCGACGGCTGAGGCGCCCGCCGCCGCCGCCGCCGCCGCGCCCGCTGCCGC
>CALGHC010000820.1 GCA_937915965.1 uncultured Myxococcales bacterium | reverse complement strand
TGCGCTCGCCGCCGCGCTGGCGGACGTCGGCGCTCGCTGTCGTCGCTGCGGTCGTCGCCGCCGCATTTGCTGCCACCGCCGGGCCTGTGCTCGAGATGCAGAACTCCGACCAGGACGAATCGCTCTACGCGCTGATCTCGACCCACAGCCACGACGACCAGGCCGCGACCTACGTCACCCGCAGCTACGACGACCCACCGGACTTCGGCATCCACCTCTTCCAACCCGCGTGGCTCCTCGAGGAGGGGGATCGCTTCATGGCGGTGCGCCACTACGAGGAAGACCAGGCGCGGATCGAGGCCGCGGGACCTGTCTACTGGCTCGAAGGGCTGCGCTGTTACGCGCGGCTCGCGGCGCAGCGCGCGGCGAGGCCACACCCTGCCCGCCACCCTGCCTGCGAGGCCTTCTGCCAGCGTCACCGCTGCGTGCCGATCCTGCAGCTCGACGTAGCCAACCTCGGCGAGCGCGGCTTCGACTGGTACCCCAGCGCCGAGGAGGCGCCAGCGCTGCAGGTGGGGCTGTGGCGGGTCGAGCCGGGCGGCGTTAGGTCGACGCCGCGTCCGCCACCGGCCCATCCGGCTGGGGCGAAGTAGCCGGAGAACGAGGCGGAGTCGACGACTGTAGCGAAGCCGGCGACTGGGACGCAGGCGGCACCGGATCCGCGATGCCCCCGTCAAATATCGACATTCCCTTCGCCGACAGGACGGCCTCGCGCGCGCCGTAGCGCGGCTCGAATCGCAGCAGCTCGCGGCTGCGCCGCCCATCGAGGGTGATGGCGTACCGCAGGTAGTCGGTCTCGGCTGAAGGCATATCCGAGAGGCGCAGACCATAGAGTCTGCTGGCCGCGGAGGGCACCAGGAAGTGCGGCAGCTCGACAATCGGTCGTCCAGTCTCAGCAAGGAGTCGGCGCAACGGCAGCGCGCTGGGGCCGACCACATTGAAGACGCCACGCACGCCAGGTCGCGCCGCCGCCAGGATCGCCGAGACGGCGTCCTCCTCGTGCAGAACCTGCATCATCGGATCGTAGCCAAAGAGCACCGGGTGGGCGCGCATCCGCATGTAGTTCGACATCGCGTTGCGCACACGGCCAAGGATATGTGCCGGACGCAGGACGACGGTCTCGATCTCCGGGTACTTCCAGAAGGCCGACTGGGCGAACATGTCGACGACGATGAGGTCGCGGATGCCAGAGAAGTGCTCCGCGCCGAGCAATGGCGCGTCCTCCGTGATGAACGCCGGGTTGTCGTGCATCGGCCCATAGACGTCGCCGCTCGACAGGATCACGACCTTGGGCACGCGGTAACGGTGGGCGTACTCGAAGATGCGCTGCGTTCCGATCAGATTCCAGGTGTGGTGCTCGCCGCTGCCCTTGCGCGGGTCGTGCATCAACCCGAGGTGGTAGACAATGTCGACGCGCCGTGTCCGAAAGAGATCCTCGCAAGCCTTGCGGCGGATATCGATGCGCAGGTGCTCGACGTCGGCGGGTTTGCGGTCGAAGCTGCGCCGATCGATGCCGACGATGCGCATGCCGGGCTGGCGATGCAGGCGACGCACGAGGATCTGGCCGAGACGGCCGGCGCAACCGGTGATCACTGCTAGGGTCTTTCGGCGAGGCATCGTGTCTGTGACTCCAAATCCATGATTTCGTAGACGCAACGCCAGGAACGCGTGCCAGCCCGGGCTCGTCGTGGCCACGCGCCTACACGAAGATCCCGCGGCGCTCGGCAAGGCCCTTGTCGAGCATGAGCTGGATCGCTTGTTTGACCTCCGCGACCTTGCCCGCGATGACGGTCTCGTCGTCGTTGGGATCTCCCTCGAAGTGCAGCGGCTCGCCGAAGTACAGCCGGTACTTCACCGGCATCGGCAGCATCGCCGCGGGGCCGAGCAGCGGCAGCAGCGCTGGGATCGGGAAGCTCGGCGTGCCCAGCAGGCGCGCGAGCACTTCGATGTTGCCCAGGTTGATGATCTGTTCCTCGCCACCGACGACCGCGACCGGCACGATCGGGGTGCCGGTCTCAAGAGCAAGACGCATGAAGCCATGGCCGAATTGAGTCATCTGGTAGCGCTTGTGAAACGGCTTGGAGATGCCACGCGCCCCCTCGGGAAAGACCGCCACGCACTCGTCGGCCTGCAAGAGCCGTCGGCAGTTGTCGGGCAAGCCGGTGATCTGGCCGCAGCGCATCGAGAAGGTGCCGAAGAGCGGCGTCTCGATCGCAAACTTCTCGATCATCGAGCGGATCATCCTCGGCGGATCGCGCTCAAGCAGCAGGGCCGAGCCCATCACCACGCCATCGAAGGGCAACTGGCCGCTGTGGTTCGCGATCAACAAGCAGCGCCCCTCGGGGACCCGATCGATGTTGTGGGACTCGGCGCGAAACCAGATGCGATGGAAGAACTCGAGGGCCGGGACGACCTTGCGCACGTACGCGGGCATGAAACCAAAGGCGTCGACGCCAAAATCGTTGAGGTTCTTGTTGCCCATCAGGATGTCGAAGCGCCGATCCATCTCGGCGGCGTCCACGCGCCACGAGACAGGACCCGCGAGGATCCGCCGGACTTCGTCGAGGGCTTCGTTGAGCTCCTGAC
>CALGHC010000819.1 GCA_937915965.1 uncultured Myxococcales bacterium | reverse complement strand
GTGATGGAGACGCGGTCGACTGCGACGACGGCAACCCGTGCACCGACGACGGCTGCGAGGCAGACAGCGGCTGCACCCACCCCAAGAGCGCGCCAGGCACCAGCTGCGGCGACGTCGGAGTCTGTGTCGACGGCGCCTGCTCGGCGGGCAGCGACCTGAACCCCGCGCCATCATGCAAGGCGATCCTGGCGACGCTCGGCGACGCGGCCAAGACCGGGGTGTACTGGCTGGATCCGGACGGCAAGGGAGCTGGCGAGGCGCCGTTCCAGACCTGGTGCGACATGGTGTCCGACGGCGGTGGCTGGACGCTGCTCGCCAAGGTCGACGGCCAGAAGACGACGTTCCTGTACGCTGGAGTCGCATGGACCGACAAGAAGGCGATCGCGGCCGACCATCCGGCCTTTGACACCACCGAGGCCAAGCTCGCAGCCTTCTGGACGCTACCCTTCGAAACGCTGCGGTTGGGAATGACGCTGGGCAAGACCACACAGTGGCTCGTCGTCGAACACAAGGCCGCGTCGCTCCAGGCTCTGCTCGCGCCGGGCCAGTTTGTCGCGAGCAAGCCCGTCGGTCGCGCGGCCTGGAAAGCGCTGCTGTCCGGCTCATCGCTGCAGCTGAACTGCAACCGGGAAGGCTTCAACAACTTCACTTCTGCCGGTCACGCCGGTGTTCGGATCGGCATCATCTCCAACGAGCAGAACAACTGCGGTACACCCGACTCGCGGGTGGGCTTCGGCGGGCGCAGTTCGGTGTGCGGGCTCGACCCCAACACGGCCGTCGGCAATGGCGCTGGTTGCGGCGGTGACAACGGCAACAAGAACGTGAAGGCGGACTTCGGCTACATCTTCGCGCGCTGACCGGCAGCGCCTCAGGGTGCTTCGGGGTCGTGGCGAGCCAACCAGGTGAAAGCCGCCTCGAAGCTCTCGACCCTATGGCCACCGGCGGCGATGAGCTTGCGGCCATTGATGTAGACGTCCGGGGTCCCGGCGACGCCAACCTCGTCCACCGTGCGCTTCACCTGGCCAAGCATGTCATCGTATCGGCCACCGCTGACGGCAGCCCGGAGCTCGGCCGTGGGCACGCCAGCCTCGAGCGCGAGCTTCTCAATCACAGCGGGCGACAGAGCGCCGTGCGCGCCGTGCAACGCGCGTTGGAGCGTCTCGAAGGCCGCACCACCGCCGTGGCGCCAGGCCTGCAGGACGGCGACCGCGGCGAGACGCGCGTTCGGGTGAATATTGAGAGGCATCGGCATCGTGACGAGCTTGACCTTGTCGCCGTGGCGGCGCGCTACCTCGTCAAGAACGGGCGCGAGGCGCGCGCAGAACGGACACTCGTGGTCGGTGAACACGGCAACGGTGAAGCGACCGTCGGCCGCGCCGAGCCACGGCATGCCAGTGATGTCGATATCGTGAACCTCGTCGCCCAGCGGAGCTGCCACGCGCCCGCCTTGAACGACCGCCTCGTACGCTTTCTGGCCGACCAGACCGGTCGACCGGGCCCGCTCCAGCTCCCGATCGATGAGCGCCTTGAAGCTGTCCAGGGGCTGCGCACCCGACAAGGCCCGCCCGTTGATGCGAAATCCTGGCGTGCCGCGGACACCGACGTCGACCCCTGCGGCCTTGTCTGCTTCGATCCGAGCGGCGAGGTCGGGGTCGGCGCGATCGCGGTCGAAGCGCGCGATATCGAGCCCCAGCTCGCGCGCCCAGATGACGTAGTGCTGATCATCGAGCTCGCGCTGGTTGGCGAAGAGTTTGTCGTGATAGGCCCAGAATTGACCCTGTCGGCCCGCAGCCAGCGCGGCCAGCGCGGCGG
>CALGHC010000818.1 GCA_937915965.1 uncultured Myxococcales bacterium | reverse complement strand
AATGCAGCCAGGCAGCGGGGAAGTCGCGAGAACCACGCTTCTCGCGACTGGGGGCCGGGCATCGGCCCCCCAAGCCAACAGACGCAAACTCGCTGCGGTCAAGCCTGTTTGGAACGAGGCCCCGGATTTGGAACCGCGGCCGTGGCCGCGTGCGGCCCTGGTGCAACGCGCCTCCAGCCTCTAGAATCACACCGCACGGAGAAACGCATGGCTCCATCGAACGTCCAGATCCTCCACCCCGGCGACGTCATCGGCGAGACCTACGTCGTCGAAGGCTGCGTCGGCGGCGGCGGCATGGGCCAGGTCTTTGTGGCTCGGGATCGGCGCCTGGACCGACGCGTGGCGATCAAGCTGTGGCACACCGAGGTCGGCCAGTCCGACGCGGCCAGCGCGCGTTTCGAGCGCGAGGCCCGGATGCTGTCGCGGGTTGTGCACCCCAACGTCGTCGCGATCTACGACTACGGCCAGCGCGACGGCGCCTGGTACATCGTCATGGAGCTCGTCGATGGCCTGTCCCTGGGCGAGTGGCTGGCAAAGCACGGTCCCCTGTCGCTCGACGACACCCTCACGGTCACGCGACAGGTCGCGAGCAGCCTTGCAGAGGCCCACGCGCTCGGCATCATTCATCGCGACATCAAGCCGGGTAACATCCTGCTGCGCCGACTCGCCTCGGGCGGTCTGGTCACCAAAGTTGTCGACTTTGGCCTCGCGCGCGCTTTTGACGAGGGCTCCGACATCACCGCCGAACAGACTGTGCTCGGCACGCCGTACTACATGTCTCCCGAGCAGATTCAATGCACCGCGCTTGACGGTCGCAGCGACCTGTACTCGCTGGCGATCGTCGTCTTCGAGATGATCACGGGTCGCGTGCCGTTTCGCCGCGACACCATGCAAGGCACGCTGATCGCCCACCTCGTCGAGGTGCCTCCGCCGCTGAACATGCCGTTGCGCAGCGGCGGCATCCCGCCAGAGTTCGAGCTTGAGCTACACAGGGCCATGGCCAAGGCGCCCGAAGACCGCCACGGCGACATGATGGCCTTTGCTCGGGCGCTGGCCGCCGCGGTGGGGGTCGAGGCCGCGGCCGACGTCGGCACCGCACGCTGCGATACCTGCGATGGGTCGGTTCGCGCGGGCGACGTCTTCTGTCGATCTTGCGGTGCGCCACAGGCGCTGGAGGCGTGCGCCCAGTGCGGAGCGCCACGCGAGGGCAAGCGCCTCGCTTGCGGCGCATGCGGTGCCGCGCTTGTCGTCACTGGGCGACACGGTGGCGGCCAGACCCCGGGTTCGACGGAGGGCGAGACCCCCTTGTGCGAGCAGCCGGCGGTCGCCCTGGTCGCCCGGGTGTAAAGCGCCGCCTGGCACGTCGACCTGGCATCCGAATGGGTGCCGGCCTTCCACGCCATCGTCGAGCGCGAGGGCGGTCGGCCACTCGCCGTAACTGGCCGCGAAGCCACCGCCGTCTTCGGGCTGGGCGGTATGCGCCACAGCGAGACCGAGGCAGCGGTCGACACGTCGCTGGGACTGTGCGCCGTCTTTGAGCGGATCGCCGAGCGACTCGGACGCGCTGCGCAGCTGACCGTTGGCATCGAGCTCGGCGCGGTGGCCTCGTGCGGCACGGGTGTCGGCTGGGGTCTCGCCGTCGCGGCGGGGCCGGCGGTCGAGCTGGCGCGGGCGGCGGCCGGGCTCAGCGAGGAGGGCGGTGTCTGCGTCGGCCCACGAGCCTATCGCGACGTGCGCTCGGCCTACGAGCACAGCCGGATCGGCAGCCAGCATCGCCTGATCGCGCGGCGCAAGACCGTCTCGTTCGTCGACTACATGGCGGTGCGCGAGCACGGGCCGCTGATCGGCCGGGACGTCGAGAGCGCCCTGCTGCGACGGGTCGTGCGCAAGGTGCAGCGAAGTGGCGAGCTGCAGATCGCTGTCGTCGAAGGACCAGCCGGCGCGGGCAAGACACGACTCGTCGCCGACTTCCTCTGTCACCTTGAGGACAGCCCAGACGCCTGGCACGTCGACGTCGCCCGCTGCGGCGCCTCGCGCGCTGGTGCCGCCTTCGAGCCCTTCGTGCACATGCTGCGAGCGCGCGTCAAGGCAGACGACAGCGTCTCGGTGGAGGAGCTCGGTGACCGCCTCGAGCGCCTGCTCGCCGCTACCGGCGAGGGTCAAGAACGCGGCCGCGATCGGCAGCGTGCGGTCACCCTCGCGCGCATGCTCGAGACGAGCCAGCAGGAAGGCGAGACACGGCTCATCCGGCCGGTCGGCGAGGACGAGCGTGACGCTGCGTTCGAAGCGTATGCCGCCTATGTGACGCGCGCTGCCGTCGCGAACCCAGCGATTCTCGTCATCGAGGATGTGCACCGGGCGTCACCGGGCACGATGGAGCTGCTCGCCCATTTGGTTCAGAGCTGCAGCGGCGTGCCGTTGCTCGTCTTGTTGACTTGGAAGAGCGACGACATCGCGGCGCTCCTTGACGGCCTGAAGGCGCCCCCGGGTGTGGTCGACCGGATCGAGCTGGGGCCGCTTGAAGAAGCCGAATGCGCCGCGTTGGTCGGCGACCGCTTGGATGGCGCCGAGATGCCCGCTGATGTGATCGGGGCCCTGCGCGATTTCGCTGACGGCGCTCCGGGTTACCTCGAAGAGGGCATCGAGATCCTGATCGACAACGAGGTCCTCGTCCCCTCGGCCGATGGGTGGCAGCTCGCGCGTGCCGACGACGTCATCGACGTGCTCGGTCGCTCCCACGCCGAGCTTTTGCAGCGCCGCATCGATCGCTTGCCGGACTCGGCGCGCGAACTGCTGGCCGCCGTCGCCGTCGCGGGGCCCCACAGCGCGCCGCGCGAGATGCTCGGCAGAATGGTCGAGCGGCAGGCGGTGGAACACGATCTCTCCCAGCTGAAGGACCGCGGACTCATTATCGAGCGGCGCCAGGGGCACTTTGTCGGCCAGCGTGAGATCGAGCTGCGTCTTCCCGCCGCCGGTGTTGTCGTCGAGGCGACCCTGGGCGCCGAGACCCGAGCCGTCATGCACCTGCGCGCCGCGCAGTGGATGCAGGTCTGGCAAGGTCCGCCCCCGCCGGGTCTCTCAGCGAGGGTGGCCCACCATTTCGCCGAGGCCGGGATGGACAGGGAGGCCGCCGAGTATGAGATCGCGGCAGCACTGCAGGCGCTGCGCGGCTACGGCAATCGCGACGCTTGGGAGCGCTTCCGGGTCGCGGCCGAGGCGGCGCGCCGCGCGCACAGCCAGGCTCCCGGAGATCCCGCTGTTCGCGACGTGCTCAGTCGTGCGCTACTTGGGATCGCCGAGGTAGGCGCCCGCATTGGCGAGCTGCACGCGGCGATCCTCGCCGCCGACGAGCTGCTCGCAGATGAAGGTGCCACCGACGTGGCCAGCCGCTGTCGGGCGCTGTGCGCCCGCGGCGACGCGCGCGAGATGCGCGGCCGCTATCTCGACGCCGTCGCCGACTTCGGTGAGATCGCGCGCCTGGCTATCGGCGAGAAGCAGCTGTCTTGGCTGGCGGTGCACGCTGCGAGCAGGCACGCGATGGTGGTGCTCGAACTGGGCCGCCCCGACGAAGCCCGACATGTCGCCGAGACGGCCCTGAGGCGCTGGCAGCGCGAGCCCAGCACGGTGATGGAGCGCGCGCTGGGGCGGCTTGAAGTGGTGTTGGGCCATGTCGCCTCGGGCGCCGCGGACTACGACGAGGCGCTGGCACACTACAGCGCCGCCGCCGGCCACTTCGAGCGCGGTGACGACCGCGTCGGCGCGGTCATGGCCGAGCTCTCGCAGGGCAACGTGGCCTACTTCAGCGGTCATCTGCCACTCGCCGAACGTTTCTACCGGACCGTCGTCGACCGCTGTCGGGCCATCGACTACACCCACGGCGCGGTCATGGGCGGCACCAACCTCGGCAACGTCCTGCTCGATCTCGACCGGGTCGACGAGGCGCTGCCGGTGTTGCAGCAGGCCGAGGCCCTCGCCCGCAAGACGGGCGTCGTCGCGACCCTGCCCGAGACCCTGCGCCTGATCGCGGCGTGCCGGCTCGCCAGCGGAGACCTGGCGGCCGCGCGCCTCGCAGTCACCGAGGCCGTCGATCGCGCCACCGCGACAGGCAACGCCCCCCAGAAGGTAGAGACCGATGCCATGCTTGCCCGCATCTACGCGGCTGCCAAGGAGCTGGGCATCGACGTGAGCCGCGACGCGCCCGGCGCGCTGGCGCAGTCGATGGATACGACCCAAGTGGTGGACCTGAGCGCGTTGGCCAAGGACAAGGACAAGTGAGCGGGAGGCGAGCCGTCCGCGTCGGTCGTATCGTCGTGGCCCTGGCAGCACACGTCGCGGCTTTTGGCGTCCTGGCGGCGCTGGGCTGCTCGGACGCGGCGCTCGCATCCGCAGACGGCGCGGCCGCCGATGCAGGCTCCTCGGTGACGCCGCCTTGCCACCCCGCCCAGCACCGCCCCGACGGCACCTGTTGCCCCGCCGGCCACTTCTACGATTTCGACGGCAACACCTGTCTCGCCGTCGGCCCTCCGGAGTGCGCGACCCAGGTCTTCGACGCGCCCGAGGCTTGCGTGCCGCGCTGGTGCTGGAGCGGCGAGGACCCTGCCGGTGGTGGCTGCGACGCGATGAACGACGCCGACTGCGCCTTGGTTGGTCGACCATGCACGACGGCTGAGCGCGAGGCCGGGGCAGGGTGCCCCGCCGGCATGTGGCCGGATGCCGAGGCCGGCGGCGCTTGCCGGCCAGCCGGGCTGCCGGGCGAGCTCACCTCTACCGACCCGCTG
>CALGHC010000817.1 GCA_937915965.1 uncultured Myxococcales bacterium | reverse complement strand
CTGACGCCGAGACCCGGGCCGTGCCAATTGCCGCCGCGCGTCGCAAGGCCGCCGCTGCCGTTGAGGCGGTCGATGCGGCAGCGGTCGAACCGGCTTCCGAGCCTTCGGCGCAGGCGACGACGGTCGGTCACGCCCCAGCGGCGGCCGCCGCGCCGGACAGCAGCAGCCTGGCCGCCGCGCCGGACGGCAGCGATCTGGCCACCGCGGCTGGCGTGGTGGCGCCTGCAGGGGCGGCCATCGAGACCGGCCAGGCCGGCAACGTCGTGCCCGTTCACGCCGCCGCAAATCGCTTGATCGATTCAGCCATTCGAGCGGGACGCAAGTGGATCATCGTACGCGCCATACGCCGCACGGTCGTGCTCGCCCTGGTCCTGAGCGCGGCATGGTGGGTCTGGCAGCAGGCCGCCAATCGCGGCCTGGTCGGCGACCTTGGCACGCGCGCGGGCGCCGCGGTCGCCACCGTCAAGGAGACGATCGCCCAACTCGGTGACGAGCCCCTGGCCGGCGCGCCGCTGACGCCGGCTGAGCTCGCGGCGTGGCGCGAGACCGTCTTGCCCGACGTGCGCAAATGCGCCCGCCAGCACCTCAAGGGCGCCACCGCCCGGCGGGATTTCGAGATGCAGGTGACCGTGGGCAAGGACGGTCAGGTCGAGGGCGTCGACCTGCCCGTCTCGGTTCGTCATCGCGGATTCGCGACCTGCATGAAGCGGGTCACTGGGGCCGCCGCGCTGCGTGGCGCGCGTCCGGAGCCAGAGACCCACGCCGTCGCCGTCGGCTTGGCGCGCTGATCGGCGGCAGTCTGCATCGCCGCGCGTTGTCGTGGTCTATCGCGCCGTCGCTGCTGTCACCGCGCCGAGATCCACCCAAGCGTGGTCGTTTTGGATCACGAACACCCGATCCTCCACGCCGATTTGGCCCTTGCCGTCGTGGCGAACGATCTGCACCCGCCCCATCCCCCAGCCCATCGGTCCGCGGCTGTAGTAGTGGGCAAAAAGCCGATACGGATACGCCCGCGGTGACTCGATCGCGAAGCACTCCGGGCCGTAGCCGGTGGTGATGTCCGCGTACAGCTCGCCGCCGCTGCCGAGGCTGCGGTCGGAGTAGCTGGCGTGGTCGTAGCCCTTGTCGAAGATGTGAAAATCGACGTCGTTGGCGTCGGTCTCCCAGCTGAGGATGAAACGCAAGCTGGGCTTGTCCGATAGCGAGATTCGATGCGCCGCGAGTCGCTCTTCGACCTGTGCGCGCTTGTCGGGCTGGGCGCGGACAAACGCTGCGGCGAGGATCGCCATGTCGTCGCGCAGGATGCGGTCGACGCCCTCGAAGTTGCCCTGGCGGTTGCTCGCCACGAGGCCCTTGGCGAGCACGTCGAGGGCTTCGAGGTGACGCCCGGCCATCGCCAGGTTCATCGCGAGCGCGTGGTAGACGGACGGATGGTCGGGTCGCTGATCCATCGCGACCGTGTAGGTGTCTATGGCGAGCACGCGCCCTGCCTCGCCGATGCGGTCGAGCAGGTTGCCAGCGAAGCGGCGCAGATCAGCGCGCGACGGGTACAGGTCGAGCAGCGATCCGGCCGCGCGCGCTGCGGTCTGGTCGTCGCCGCCCGCGGCCGCCGCCCGGTAGAGGGCGTACAAGGCCATCACGTCGGTCGGCGACTCGTCGCGCCACGCCCAGGCGGCGGCCGTCGCGGCGCGGGCGCGCTTGCGATCGAGGCCGACCACGATGCCAGCGAGACGTTTGGTGACCGCGGGGTTGGTCTTGAGCCCCGCGACGATCTCGTCGAGCTCGCCCTTGTCGCCCTGCCGCGCCGCTGTCGCCATCCGTCGGCTTCTCCTCGAGGGCATCTCGATCGCCGAGGGTCGCGCTCCGTCGCGCCTGCGACCGAAACCGGCTGCGCGTCCGCTCCTGACGCTCTCCACCGCGCCTCCTCCGCCGCCGGATCCCGAACCGCCAAACGCCAACCCGCCAGCCGTGGCCTCCTCGTCCTCCGTCTCGGCCTCGCCGAATACGCCCGGCGCCGCCGCCATGAACCGCCCGTCGTCGTCCGGTTCGGGAGCGGCGTCTCCGCCCTCGGCGAACAACCGCGTGTTCGTGTCGCCTTGGAAGGCGCCCGCGATGGAGCGCTTCGCCACCACCTCCCGTGCGTTCCTGGACCGCTCCTCGGGCTCGGCGGTCTTCTGCGCCCGGTCGCTTTCATCGCGCGCCTCGAGCTCGGGCTCGGGCGCCTCTTTGTTCTCTTCAACGGCCACATTCTCTTCAACGGCCACCTCGTGGGTGGCAGCGCCTCCTTGCTCGGCACTTGGCCGCCGTGTGACGGACTTCGGCTGCGCCTGTGCCTGATCCGCGCCGCCGGCCGCGCCGCGCCCTTTGGTCGGATCAGCGCCGGGTCGCGCCGTCGCCGGATCCGGTCGGACGGCCGCTATCGCCGCGAAGGGTTCGGGCCGTTTCTCCTGAACGACGACGCCCTCGGCGCCAATCGTCAGGATGTCGCCCAGGGCCTTGCGGTCGAGGCCATAACGCACGTAGTCCTGTTCGGTCTCCAGTACCAGCAGCGCGGTCCACGGCGACAACACCCGGTGCTCGGTAGAGAGCTTGATCGCTTGTTGGCGGTATGCCGCGGCGAGGTCTGGATCGCCCTCGCTGCTCTGTTGTTCGAGAAGGCGGATGCGCGCGGCGACCCAGGCCCGATGCAACAGCGGCCGCGAAGCCTCAGACGCCTCTGCCGTCAGGGTGCGGTCGACCCCGCCCGAGAGTTTGACCGAGAACGGCGCCCCTTCGGCCAGATCGGCGTAGACGAGCAGCGGTTGGCCTGCCTGCAGGCCCTCGACCCGCTTGGGCCAGACCCACTTGGCACCGGCCACTGAAACCTCGATCGGCGCGAAGGTGCGAACGGCGAGCCGAGCCAGATCGGCGTCGTCGCGCAGGTGCATCCAGATGCCGCCGCTGGCCAGCGCCGCCGTGGTCAGTCCGGCGAGGATGGCCTCGTCACGCGCGGTCGTCGTGGTCACTGCGTCGAATCGACCGACGCCCAGGCTTGCCAGCGCGGCCACGCGCGTTCGCAGGGCGTCGACGGACTGATCACCGGTTGTGGCGACCCCGTTGCCAAAGAGCACAACCCGCGCCGGCCCTGTGTTCTTGCCGAGCACCTCGCCGGCCGCCGCTATCGCCCGACCGAGGTCCGAGGCACCCAACGCCTTGCGCGCGCGCAGCCTGGCGAGACCGGCCTCGCCGAAATCTCCCGGCCGGCCGCTGAACACCGTCTCGACGTCCTGATCGAACGCGACGACGTGGACCTCCCCGGCGCCCCGCTCGCCCGCGAACGCGACCAGCCTCGCCAGCCATTCGAGCCGCTGCGCGAACGCCGGTGCCTGACTGGCCGAGGTGTCGAAGAGTACGACCAATCGGCCGAAGCCTTCCTCGGCTTCGGCGCTGTCCACCCGCAGCCGCGCCATCGCGATGTTGCCGCTGCGCAGCGCGTCGCGGCGGCTCTTGAGGAAGCTCGGGTAGATCTCGAAATCCGCCGGTGGCTGGAAATCCCGTCGGTCGAGCTGAACCAACCGCACCATCCCGACGGAACCACCCAGCGAGGTCGGCGCCGCGCCGCCGTCACTGTCTTGGACGAACGCACGAATCGACAGCTCGCCGAGTTTCGGCAGGCCGGAGAGCGGTAGCGCGTAGGCGGCGCGCTCGTCGAGCAGCTCCTGGCTCCACGAGATGATCAGCTCCTTGTCGGCGTTGGCTTCGATCGGGAAGACGCGCGCGCGGAAGGTGTTGCCAGCGTCCTGCTCGAGGATCGCCGGGTCCTGACGGCGGTGCAGGAAGTCCTCGTAGATGCGACGGGCTCGCTGCTTCTCGACGACCTCACCCTCCATCCACCGCTCGGCGCCGCGCATCGCGAAGCGGCTGATCGCCGCGTTGCCGGGCAGGGTGATCGAGAACCGCCCTTCGCGCCGGCGTGGCTCGGGGTTGTGGAAGGTCAGGTGCAGCTCCGTGAACGCCAGGGGGCCGTCGATCACGGCGCGCGCACGCAGCTCACGCAGCTCCAGGCCACTGCCGTCCGAGCCCGTCAAGGCGATCGGCGCCTCGGAATCGGCCCGACGAGCGATCGCCAGCGGCTTGCCGGTCGCAAAGCGGTCCTGGTTCGACAGCGCCTTGGGCGCCGCGACGATCGGGACCTGGCCGACGCGCGCCCGCCCAGTCGCCGTGGTCGCCGCCGGGAGTGCGACTCCCTCCGGCGTTGTCGACGTCGCGGCCGTCGCGGCCGTCGCCGCCGTCGATGTTGCCGTCGTTGTCGTCGGTTTGCTGCAGCTGGGTACGATCGCGAAAACAGCAGAGATTAAACAACTTGAGATCAGGAGAGCCGGGCGGGGAAGGGACATCGGGCACCTCGCGGGGGACGGGAGACAGCTTCGCTAAGATACTGTGTGACGTGCGACTTGCCCATCCGGTCTCTGCCGACGCGGCGTCTCATGTCTTGCCCTCTTGCCCTCTTGCCCTCTTGCCCTCTTGCCCCGCTCCCCGCTATAGCCAAACAGTGATCATGCTCCACCAATCTCGGTCGCTTCGTCTGGGGGTCGCCAAGCTCCTCGTCGTCGGCGCGGTCCTTGGCGTGCTCGTTCCCGCCGCCGATGCCCACGCGCTGCGCTGCCCCAAGGGAACCCGCCGCGCTCGCGTCGTCGAGAAGGGCGCTCGTGTCGTGCTGTGTCGCAAGCGAGGCGGTGACGGTCGATGGCTCCGCCATGGCCCCCTGATCGCCCGTGGCCGCGACGGCAAACTCCGGGGGAAAGGCTCGTATCGCAACGGCAAACGCCACGGTCCCTGGAAGTTCTGGTTCCGCAACAGCTCAGACGAAGGCGCCTACGCCAACGGCGAGAAGGACGGCGCCTGGACGACCCGGATATTCGCGGGCGGTCGCCATCTTGAGCACTGGCGCCGGGGTCGGCGCGATGGCCTCTTTGTGTCTTGGCTTGGTGACGAGCGAAAGGTCGTCGAGGGGCAATACAAGGCCGGCGCGCGCGCTGGCCCCTGGCGCGGCTGGCACGCCGACGGCCGGCTGCGCTTTCAGGGCACCTGGCGGCGCAACCGACCAGACGGTGTCTTGCAGCGTTGGCACCCCAATGGCCAGCTTGCCTCGCTACAGCATTGGCTCGACGGTCGCCTTGACGGGCTTGAGCAGACTCACCACGCCGATGGCCAGCTCGCCAGCGAAGGCGCATGGAAGGCGGGACGGCGCGTCGGTCCCTGGCGGTTCTTCTACGAAGGCGGTGGCGTTCGAGCCCAAGGAGACTACGTCGACGACCGTCGCGAGGGTGTGTGGCAGCACCGCCTCGGCGACGGCAGCCGACTGCGCGACGAGACTTGGCGCGCCGGTGTTCTCGAAGGCCCGTGGCGGCGCGACGACCCGGTGACCCGTCACAGCGTCAGCGGTGTCTTTCGCGGTGGCCGCCGCGCCGGCACCTGGCAGGAGCGCGACCCAAGCGGTGCAACGCTGCGCTCCTGGACGGAGCCCGCGTTGGCGCTAGGAGCGTCGGTGACGCCCACCTCGGCCGACCCCCGCGGAGC
>CALGHC010000816.1 GCA_937915965.1 uncultured Myxococcales bacterium | reverse complement strand
GTGCAGGTGAAGGTGCCGGGCAGGCACACGCCGCCGCCGCAGTGGTCGCCGACCGTACAGGCGCTCTCGTCGTCGCAGGCTGTTGCGGCGCCCGGGAGCTCAGCGGCGCCCTTGGCGAGCCACACGCAGCTTTGTCCGTCGCCGCCGCCGCCGCCTTGCCCGCCGCCGCTGCCGATGCCGCCGCAGGCCAGCTTGGCGTCTTCGATCGGCAGCATCGCGCACGCGCCCGTTTTGCTGGCGCATGCGTTCTTCAGACACGCGGTGTCGTCGGAGCTGGGGCAGGTGATGACCGACGCCGGGTTGTGCACGCACTCCTTGGCCACCTGATCGCAGTAGAAGACACCGTTGCACAGGTCGCCGTCGTCCTGGCCAGCGCAGTCGGCGTCGGACTTGCACAGGCAGGTGTCGGTCCCGGCGGTGCATGCGCCGGGCATGCAGACGTCGTCGCCGACGACGCCCGCTGACGGGCAGCAGATGTCACTGGTTGTGCACGCGTTGCCGTCGTCGCAGGGGATGCCCAGGGTCTCCGCGTCGGTCTTCAGCTGCGGCGGGCAGGTCTTGCCCAGGGCCAGCACCCCATTGGGGCAGGGTGGCGCCGGGTCGACCAGGCCGATCGGCGCCATCTCGCATTGGCCCGTCTGCGGCGCGCACGCGTTGCGAGCGCATGCGCCGTCCTCGTTGATGGCGCACGTGACCAGCGAGGCCGGGTTGAGCACGCAGCGCTTCTCGACCAGGTCACAGTACATCTCGCCGTTGCACAGGTTGCCGTCCTCCAGCGCGTTGCAGTCGGCGTCGCCAGCGCATGCGCAGATGTCGGCACCGGGCAGGCACGCGCCGTCCTTGCAGATGTCGTCGAGGGTGCAGAGGTCACCGTCGCTGCACGGGGCCGACGCCGAGAAGGTCGCGGCACCAGGCAGCAGCACCCAGCCGCAGACACCGGATTCGTCGCAGTCTTCCTTGGTCTTCTCGATGGCGGTGGGCTGGCAGACCCCCAGGGTCGGCAGGCAGACGTTCTTGAGGCAGCTGGTGTCGTTGACCGTCGGGCAGGTCACGACCGAGAGCGCATTGGCCGTGCACGCCCCGGTTTGTTTGTTGCAGAACATCACGCCGTTGCACAGATCGCCGTCGTCCTTGGCGAGGCAGTCGGCGTCTGCGTCGCACGCGCAGATGTTGACGCCGCCGCTGGCGCACTGGCCGTCCTGGCAGACGTCGCCGGCGGTGCATGCGTCGCCGTCGTCGCAGCTCACGCCGTCGGCGACGGGGCCGGTCTCGCAGGCGCCGCTCTCGCCATTGCATGCCGCGACCTGACAGGGCCCAGCGTCGAGGTCGCAGTTGACCACCGAGGCGGGGTTGACCACGCACGACCACAGCCCCGCCGACTGATCGCAATACAGCGTGCCATTGCAGACGTCGCCGTCCTCCTGGGCAGCGCAGTCGGCGTTCGTCACGCAGCCACAGAGGCTCTGGCCGCCGTCGCACTTGCCGCCGGCACAGGTCGTGCCGACGGTGCACTTCGCGCCGTCCTCGCAGGGCGCGCCGTCGTTTTTCGCCGCGATGGCGCACGCGCCGACGTCGGGGTCGCAGCTGTTGATAGCGCACCAGTCATCCGCGTCGGGATCGCACTTCACCTCGGAGCCCGGCACGATGACGCACTTCCAGGGCACGGCGCCCATGTCACATACCGGCGTGCCCAGGCACAGGTCGGCGCCGACCAGGCAGTCGCTGTCCGCCGCACACGCGCACGGCGCTTCGGCTACGCATGCGCCTTCGACGCACATGCCGTGGGTGCACGCGTCACCGTCGTCGCAGGCGATGTCGTTGAGATCGACCGCCACGCAGGTGTGAACGACGCACTGCCAGGCCTTGCACGTGCCCGCAGGCGCCGCGCAGTCGTCAGCCTGGTCGCAGGGGCCGGCCGCGGCGCTGGCGTCGGCGTCGCCTGGGCCAGCGTCGCCTGGGCCAGCGTCTGCATCGGCCTGGTCTGGGTCGGCCTGGTCTGGGTCGGCCTGGTCCTGCCCGACGGTCCCGGCGGCGTCGGCGTCACCGGCCAAGGCGCCGGTGTCCTGCAGCCCGACGTCACCGATCGCCCCGTCTTCGGCAGCGGGCGGCGCCGCCTCGCCGCACGCCGTGGCGACCAGGCAGGCGACCAGGGCGATCCAAAGCGACGGTGGTGGTGTCGGAACTCTCAATCTCGCTCCCTGTCTGTCTGGCTCCGTGTCTGTCTGGCTCCGTGTCTGTCTGGCTCCGTGTCTGTCTGGCTCCGTGTCTGCCTGCCTTTCGGTCTGGCTCGCTGTCGCCGTCTTGCCGCGCTACTTGCACCCCGGAACCGACGTGTACTGACACCCCTTCGTCGGCTCGCACCAGTCGAAGGTGCAGCTCTGCTTGTCGTCGCAGCTTGCCGGCACCGAGTTGACGCACTTGCCGGCGATCTTGCAGCCGTGATGGGCGAAGGCGTTGGTGCGCATCATCAAGGTGCGCCAGTTCGGTCCGCCGTTGGCCGCGATCAGCAGGTCGTTCGTGCCCGGTAGCGCCTCGATCGCGTGGATGAAGCCGTCGCCCCACGAGCGCTCCCAGACCGGCTGGCCGCCCGGGCTGTACCACGACAGCCAGGTGAGCGAGCTCGCCGCGACCTTCTGCCAGCCGCCGACGAGGTAGCTGCCGTCGGGGCGCGCGTGCACGACGTCGACGCCGTGATCCTGGTCGCCGACGGTGTCGATGAAGCGCTCCCACTCGGTGCCACCGCCGCTCGAGACCTTGATCAGCCAGCCCCATGTGCGGCCCAGGCCCGCGCGAGCGCCGCCGATCAGCTCGCCGCCGTCGGCGGTGGCGGCGACGTCGACAAAGATGTCGTCCCATTTCTGCGCGGAGCCGATGCGCACGTTCTTGACCACCGTGCCGCCGCTGGCGAAGCGGCCGAGCCAGCCTTCGGACTTCGCGCCGTTCTTGTCCGGCTTGACGGTGGCGACCACCGACGCTTGGCCGTCGCTGCGCACCGCGCCGCGTGGCCCCCACAGGGTGGTGCCCGTGCTTGGGCCGTCGCCTGTCGAGTTGATCACGTAGGGCGTGCTGAGCAGGAACCAGCCCAGATCGGCTTCCTTGCTGTGCACGACGAGCTTCTGGTTGCTGTCGTAGCGTCGCAGCGAGATGTAGTGCTTGTGGCCGATCGCGTCCCAGCGGTCGAGGATGACCGCGAAGGTCAGGTCGGCGTAGCTCAACAGGCCGACCGGCGTCGTCGGGTGGCTGCCGATGGTGCCATTGGTCCATTTCGCGCCGCCATCGGCCTTGAAGGCGCGCAGCTCGCCGTGGCTGCCGCCGGCCCAGCCGCGGGCCAGCACCACCGCTTCGCCTGCGGGCAGACGGGCGACACCGACGCCCCAGGTGTTGACGTTGCGGTGGAAGGTCGTCGCCCAGCCCACCTTGCCGTCGGCTCCCCAGCGCCGCACGAAGGCGCTGTGCTTGCCGCCGGTGACGGTCTGGCCGGTCGCGACGAAGTCGCCATCGGTGAGGATGGTCGACTGGGCGTGTACGTTCTTGCCACCTGTGCCGTAGGGCTCCTGATCCCACCACAAGCGGCCCTCGTCGGTCGCCGCGCAGGTGCCGGCCGCGCAGGTCGAGAGGCTCGAGCAGCCGTCCTTGGGGTCGCAGACCAGGTTGTCGACTGTGGCGTGTTTGCAGCCGGTCTTGCCGTCGCACCAGTCCACCGTGCACGCGGCGCTGTCGGCGCAGCTGCCGGGCTTCTTGCCCAGGCAGGTGCCAGCCTCTTCGCAGCTGAGGTGCCCCCACGGGTCGAGCCGCACCACCTGGCCGACGCTGCTGTTGCCGCCGTTCTGCGAGCCAGCCACAGCGATGCCGTCGCTGCCGACGAGGGCGAGCCCGTTGCCTGCCGCCGGCTCCGTCGTCGTCGCCGTCTTCATCCACTGGCTGTTACCGAGCTCGTCGGCGCCCCAGGCCCATACGCCCTGCTTCTTGCCTGCTGGCACGTGGGCACCGGCCAGCGCGAGTCGTCCCTTGGCAGCGCGGGCGACCCCGAGGATGTAGCCGCTGGGGTGGCTCGTCGCTGTCCACTTCGTCGACAGGTCCGCGTTGAGGCCGACGAGCCACGAGCACTGCGCGCCGCCGCATTCGTTGCGCCCGCCCGCGACGAGGGTGCCGTCGAGGTCGGCGATGGTCGCGAATCGGGCGAACTTGTCTGCGCCGACCGCGATCGCCTTGCCGCGCACGCCCTGGGCCGAGAACGGCACGAGGAGGCCCGAGCTGGTCGCGCCGTTCATGTGCAGGCCGGCGACGACCGAGCTGCCGTCGGCACGTCGCACCGCGCCGAAGTAGCTGTTGGGGTGGGCCTTGTCGTAGAGATCGTTCTCCCAGACCTGCTGCAGCGTCGCCGAAAGCTGCAACGCCCAGCCGCCCGGCACGCCCGCTTCGACGCGGTCGCCGACCAGCAACAGGCCGCCATAGGTGTCCGTCACCAGCGCGCGGATCGTCTCGTCTCTGGCGGCGAGGCCGAACTGTTTGGTGACCATCGCCGTGCCCTCTTCGTCGTACCGGATCAGCACACCGTTGAGGTCACCCGCCTCGGTCGAGATCGCGCCGGCGACCCACCAGCCGCCGCCCTTCGCCGCGAGCGCTGCGTAGGCGCTCTGGCCGGCGTGGGCCTTGGGACCCGAGACTGTCTTCTGCCACTGGCCGACACCCGCCGCGTCGAGCTGCGCGATCCACAGGGCGTGATCCTTCTTCGCCGAGTCGTCGGCGTTCCACGCGACGCCGACGACGAGCAGGCCGCCGTCCGGCTGGGCCGCCACGGCGTGGAAGGCGCCCGCGTCCAGCGGCGAGGGGTAGGTGCGGTCGAAGTAGCGGTCGTGGTCCGCGCCGTCGCAGCTGCCGGACTTGCACGCCGATCCCGCCGTGCATGCGTTGCCGTCGTCGCAGGCCGTACCATCTGGGGCCTGGTTGGCGATGCACTTCCAGGTGGTCGCCGTCAGCGGCAGACACACCGCCGCCTGGCACGTCTTGAGGGGCATCTCGCAGACCAGCGGCACGCCCATCTTGCACACGCCCCACGCGCACGAGTCGTTGAGGGTGCAGCCGTTGGCGTCGGCGTCGCACAGCTTGCCGTTGAGCGAGGTGACGTCGAAGAGGCACTTGCCGGTCTCGGTGTCGCAGCTGTCCTCGCTGCACGAGTTGCCATCGCTGCAGCTCTGATCGGCGTGCACGCAGCCTTTCAGCGGCTGACACGAGTCGTTGGTGCACGCGTTGGCGTCGTCGCAATCGGCGGGGTCGCCCACGCAGGTGCCGTTGATACACAGGTCGGCCACTGTGCACAGGGTGCCGTCGTCACAGGGTTTGCCGTTCTTGACCGGCGCCGCGCCACAGCTGCCGTCGCTCGGATTGCAGGTGTCGGCGATGCAGACGTCGCCGTGATCCTTGTTGCAGACCGGCACCGTCGCGGGGTTGACCTTGCACACCGGCTTGGCGCCGGTCTTGTCGCAGTACAGCGTGCCGTTGCAAGCGTTGCCGTCCTCTTCGTCGAGACAGTCCGCGTTCTGCCAGCAGGTGCAGG
>CALGHC010000815.1 GCA_937915965.1 uncultured Myxococcales bacterium | reverse complement strand
ATCGCCGCGGCGATCTCGTTTGGCGTCGTCAAGATGAACATCGACACCGACACCCAGTTCGCGTTTGCTCAGCCGATCGGCGACTTCGTCAAGGCAAACCCGAAGGCCTTTGCTCACCAGATCGATCCCGACGACGGCACGCCTTTCAAGAAGCTCTACGATCCGCGCAAATGGCTGCGTCTGGGCGAAGAGGGGATCGCGCGGCGCCTCGACGAGGCCTTTGTCGATCTGGGGTCGAAGGGCCGCACGCTCGCGCCGTAGTCGCGATCTTCGCTGCGGACGGCGCGGACGACACGCGAAAGCTCAGGTATCCAGGAGAGCTCGGTCCGTATCCAAGAGAGCCGGATCCGGCCACGGCTTCTCGAAGCCGGGAGGCGGATACGCGGTCATCATTTCGCGGACATCAGCGCAGATCCCAGCCAGCGCCGTGTCGTCCTCGCGCGCCCGAACCGCAGCGACGATCCAGTTGGCGATCTGGACCATATCGGCCGGGCCCAGGCCGCGCGCCGTCAACGCTGGCGAGCCGATTCGGACCCCGGACGGGTCGAAAGGACCGCGCGGGTCGAACGGGATCGAGTTTGCGTTGGCTTCCAGGCCGGCCTTGTCCATCGCGACCGCGGCCTCCTTGCCAGTCGCTCCAAGAGAGGCAGCGTCGAAGAGGATGAGGTGGTTGTCGGTGCCACCGCTCACCAGCCTGACGCCCTGCGACAGCAGCTGTTCGGCCATCGCCTTCGCGTTGGCGACGAGCGCGTGCGCGTAACGCTTGAAGTCATCGGTGTCCGCCTCCTGCAGGGCGACCGCCAGGGCGGCGACTGTGTGGTTGTGCGGACCTCCCTGCAGACCAGGAAAGACGGCCCGGTCGACGGCACGGGCGTGCTCCGCCTTGCACAGGATCAGACCGCCACGCGGTCCGCGCAGGGTCTTGTGGGAGGTCGATGTCACCACGTCTGCGTACGGAACTGGGCTGGGGTGCGCACCGCCGGCGACCAATCCCGCGATGTGGGCCATGTCGGCCACCAGCCTGGCGCCCACCTCGGCGGCGATCTCTGCGAAGCGCGCGAAGTCGATGATCCGCGGATAGGCCGAAGCACCGCACACGATCACCGCCGGTCGGAAGGCGAGCGCCTTGGCGCGGACGTCATCGAAGTCGATCAGGTGGGTCTGCTCGTCGACCGCGTATTGTTCGGCGCTGAAGAATCGGCTGGTCACCGAGACCTTCCAGCCGTGGGTCAGATGGCCACCGTGCGGCAGGCCCATGCCGAGGATGCGCTGGTTGTCCGACTTCTTGGCGATGAGGGCGGTGTACGCCGCGAGGTTGGCGGGTGAACCCGAGTAGGGCTGCACGTTGGCGTGGTCGGCGCCAAAGAGCGCCTTGGCCCGGTCGATGGCGAGCTCCTCGATCGCGTCGATGAACTGCTGACCCTCGTAGTAGCGTTTGCGAGCGTAGCCCTCGCTGTACTTGTTGGTCAGAACGGTCGCCGACGCCTCCAGGACGGCCGTCGAGGCGTAGTTTTCGCTGGGGATGAGCTTGGCCGTGTAGAACTGCCGCGCTTCTTCGCGCTCGACGAGACTGGCGATCACCGGATCGGTGACGCGCATGTGCGGATGACGTTCCATGGTCTACCTGTGGACGAAGGTCGCGGGATTGCGTGGTCCGTTCTGGACGAAGTTGTCGATGCCCACCCGCATGTCTTCGAGCGCGCAGATCCGGCCGAAGACCTCGAGCTCGTGCTCGAGCCCCTCGGCCAGGGAGTGGCCCAACCCAAACAAGATCGACTCGCACAAGAGGGCATCGACCGCTTGGGAGCGATGGCCGATGTCGAGCGCGTCGAGCTCGGCGGGGGCGTCGGCCATTGGCTCGGTCGACGGTGCCGGGACCCGCATCTTGCCGGCCGAGAGGTGCGCAACGACGCTGACAGCGACGGCGATCAGGCGGTCTGCCGGCGCGAGGTAGGTTACCAGGCCCAGCGCGAGCGCATCTTTGGAGCCGACGGGCGCTCCGGTGCGCAGCAGCGTCGCGGCACGAGCGACGCCGATCAGGCGCGGCAGGCGCTGGGTGCCACCACCCGCGGGGATGATGCCGAGGTTGACCTCAGGCAGGCCGGCGATCACCTTCTGTCCGTCGAGTCCGATGCGTACCGTGCAGGCGAGCGCCAGCTCCAGTCCACCGCCGAACGCCAGCCCGTTGAGAGCGGCGACCACCGGCTTGCCCAGACCTTCGATCTGCGTGGCGAGCTCGTGCGCCTGGCGCGCGATCGCGATTCCTTCTTCAGGGGAGCGCAGTCCGGCGAGGGCCTGAATGTCCGCACCGGAGACAAACGCCTTGGGGCCGTAGCCGGTCAAGACCGCGCCGACGACGCCTGGATCCCGGGCGACATCGGCAAACGCCCGTCGCAGCTGGCGGTAGGTGGTGCCGTCCAGCGCGTTGAGGACCTTGGGGCGGCGGATGCGGATCAGCCGCACCGCCTTGTCGTGGCCGATCTCGAGATCCTGTTCGACGAGGTTCGAGACGTCGAACGGACGACCCAATGCGGCCTGGGCTTGGAGCGTCCCCGGCACCGGGAAGTCCGGGTGGGCCGTGGCCCATGCCTCGACGAGCTCAAGCGCCTTGCCGACGCCGAGCTTGTTGGCCATCCGGCACGGCGGCGTCTGGTCGAGCGCGACCTCGATCGCCAGCTCGAAGTCATCGAGCGACAGCAGGCCAGCGTCGACGATCTCGAAGCAGATGCCGAGGAAGGCGCCGCGCAGGCTGTCGACGATGGCCTCTCCGCGTTCGCCCGCGACGGCTGCCGTCTCGCCGCGGCCGCAGACCTCCCACATGCCGCTCGATCCGCTGTTTTCCAGCAATTCCTTGAGTATGCGAGGTGCCTGGCACCACGGGCCGATCCGCTCGTGCATCTCGGTCAGGCCATGTGCGGTGATCGGGCTGCCGCCGGTGAGGTTCATCGCCGTGAACGGCCCGACCGTCATGCCGAGGGCCGCGCGAGCGACGTAGTCGACCTCCTTGACTGTCCCCAGGCCCGATTCGACGATCTGACACGCCGCCTGGAAGATGCCCTCGAAGATCGGATCGACGGCGTAGCCGTAGCGCGATCCCACCTGCAGCGGGATCTTGCCGATCGCCTCGTAGAAGGCGAGCAGCCACTCGGTCACCGCCGGGTCGGTGTCGGCGCCAGGGACGATCTCGACGACCGGGTTGCGCTCGGCAGGGAAGAAGTAGTGGGCGACCGCGGCGCGACCTTTGTTTGTCAGGCCCGCAAAGATGCGCTCGGGCTCGAGATGCGACGAGTTCGACAGAAGCACGGCGTCGGCGCTCAGGCGGCCCTCAAGATCCGCGAAGATGCGGGCCTTCAGGTCGATGTCCTCGCTCGCCGCCTCGACGACGAGGTCGGCACCTTCGAGCGTGGCGTAGTCCTCGCTGAATGTGATCGCGCCTCGCATGGCCGCGGCGAACTCGGGCTTGAAGGCGCCGGTCTTCTCGCCCCGGGCGATCTTCTTTTCGAGCTTGGCCTGACCGCGTTGCAGGGCCTCAGCGCTGATATCCACCACTACGACCGTGCCACCCGCCGGCACCAGAACCTTGGCAAAGTGCAGCGCGATGTCGGGCCCGATCTGTCCCGAACCGACGATGCCAACCTTGGATGTGCTGCGTCCGCCGATACTCAAAGCCATCTTGCCCTCCGTCGTGGTCGCGCTGCGCGCGTCATCGTGCGCCCCGGCGGGCGGATATCGCCAACCGTCGCCTTCCGCTATTGCCCCTCGCCGCGTCCGCGTCTCCCCCGCCGCGGTCTAGCAGCGGCGGGGAAGCGTGGCAAGGCCGCTGCGCTGCCCCGATCCACCGCTTCTGGCGCAACTCTTCGTTGTTGCGTCGGTTCGCTCCCTG
>CALGHC010000814.1 GCA_937915965.1 uncultured Myxococcales bacterium | reverse complement strand
CAGACGATGCGGTCCTTTCGCGCGGCCAGGCGGCCTGGGACTCGGCCCTAAACACGGTCAACGTCGGTAAGTTCAACCTCGGTTGGGCGTCGATCGGCATCTGCACGCACGCCTTCTACGAGGCGGTCCACCACGCGGGTCACCGCCACCTCTACGGCACGACCGTCACCGAGTTTCCGCACGTTCGCCGCTTCCTCACCGACGCCTACGCCCGCTTGATCGGCATGAAGCTCTTCGCGCGGCGGGCAGCCGACTATTTCCGCGCCGCCAACCGCGAGGACCGCCGCTACCTGCTCTACAACCCGCTGGTCAAGATGAAGGTCACCAGCGAGGGCGAGCGCGTCATCGATCTGCTCTGGGAGGTGATCGCCGCCAAGGGCTTCGAGAGCGACACCTACTTCGAGATGGCGACCCGCGACATTCGCGCCTTGCCCAAGCTGGAGGGCACCGTCCACGTCAACATGGCGCTGGTGGTGAAGTTCCTCGCCAACTGGATGTTCCGTCCCGCCGACCTCGCCGAGGTGCCGCCGATGCGCGCTGCCGCGGACGACACCTTCCTCTTTGACCAGGGCCCGGCGCGCGGTCTGGGCAAGATCCGCTTCCACGACGCCGCCCGGGCCTACGCGTGCGCCGACGAGGACGGTCGGCGACTGGCCAACGTGGCCGTGTTGCGCGACCAGATCGACGGCCTGCGCACCTTGCTGATGCAAGCGCCGCCGAGCGATAGCCAACAACGTGACTTCGACCTGCTCTTCTCGCTGGGCGATCTGTTCACGATCGCGGTCTATGGCCAGCTCATCCTCGAGTCCGCTGAGGCCGAGGGCGTCGACGATGACCTGCTCGACACGATCTTCGGCGTGCTCGTGCGCGATTTCTCGCGTGCTGCCCTCGATCTGCACGACAAGCAGGCGACGACGGAGGCGCAGATGGCGCTGTGCCGAGCCTTGCAGCGCAAGCCAGTGTGGGACGCCGAGCGTTTGGAGACGGTGTACCGGACCCAGGTCCTCGCGCAGCGCGACCGCTACGAGATGAAGCCCTGACAGGGCGGATCTGCACGCCACCTGCGATGCGATTCGACCGCCTCGGCCGACGTCGGCTCTTGCGTTTGAGGTCATTGTGGACTTGTCTGGGGGCAGGGGCGCGGTTCCAAATCCGGGGTCTCAGGCGGCGAACGCCGCCATGCAGCGGGGAAGCGGCAAGGAACGCGAACGGCTGCCGACCGGGGTCGGGACTGGTGACCCCGATTGCGAACCACACCCTGGGGGCAGGGCTGTGGTCACGAAGGAGGATTGCATGAAGCTCACTCATATCCTGGTCGCTAGCGATCTCTCGGCGGCGAGCGAGCTCGCCATCCCGCACGCGATGGCGCTGGGACGCGCATACGGCGCGCGCGTCACCCTGCTGCACATCGACCCCGATTTCCCCTCGGTCGCCGCCCCGAACTCCAGCGAGGTTCACGCCGACCGCGTGCCCGAGCTGCGCCGTACGCTTGGTCCGTCGCTCGCCGCGCTGCGCTCCCATGGCCTGCACGCGGACCTGACGCTGCGCCGCGGCGACGCCAAGGGCAGCATCCTCGCCGCCTCGGCCGACGCCTCGCTGATCATCGTCACCAAGCACGGCGAGCACGCCACAGGGCTGATCGTCGGCTCCACGGCGTCCTGGCTGGTGCAGCGAACTGCGATCCCCGTCTTCGTTGTGCATGGGCCCGTCTTGGGCCCCATCGAGACCGGCCCCGAACCTCCCAGCTACGACAACATCACCGTCGCCGTCGACTTCAGCGACCACAGCATCCGCGCCCTTGAGGCGGCGATCGACATGGCCGCCGTCGTTGGAGCGACCGTCCAAGCGGTGCACGTGGTCAAGGCCTCCGGCTGTGAGCCCGACCTCTCCGGCGACAAGGTGGCGTGGCCCGAGGTGCCCTGGAAGGCGCGCGAGAGCGTCGACGAGGCCCACGCTGCGCTCGACGCGCTCGTCGGCGATGGCTGCGAGGTCGAGGTCCGCACCCGGGTCCTCGCCGTCGCTGACGCCGCCAGCGGCATCGTCGGCGCCGCTCTCGACGCCGGCTCGGGGCTCATCTTCCTGCCGACCCACGGCAAGGGCTGGTTGGGCACCGCTTTGCTTGGCAACACCACCGAGGGTGTCATGCGGCTGTCGCCCCTGCCGGTCCTGGTGGCGCCGCGCGATTGGCTCGAGCGCCGAGCCGCCAACGGTTGACGGTGTTCCTCGCGCCGCTCAGGCGTACATCGCCTCGATATCGGCCGCGTACTTCTGGACGACGACGTTGCGCTTGGCCTTCATCGTCGGGGTCAGCTCGCCGCCGTCGACGCTGAACTCGACCGCCAGCACCTTGATCCGCTTGATGCTCTGGTAGCGAGCGACCTTCTTGTTGCAGTCGTCCTCGATGCGCCTCATCAGGTAGTCGTGGACGGCCTTGTCGGCGGCGAGCGTCGCCAGCGGCGCGGATGGCACGCCAGCGTCGCGGCTCAGCACGTCGAGGGCCTCGACGTCCAGGGTGATGAGGGCGGCGAGGTAGGGCTTGGTGTCGCCGACCACCACGACCTGGCCGACCCCAGGGATCTGGTTGATGTGGCCTTCCATCTCGGCGGGCGCGACGTTCTTGCCGCCCGCGGTGACCAGGATGTCCTTCTTGCGACCGGTGATGCGCACGTAGCCAGCGTCATCGGTGGCGCCGAGGTCACCGGTGTGCAGCCAGCCCTCGTCGTCGTAGAGCTCGGCGGTCTCCTCGGCCATGTGCAGGTAGCCCTTGGTGCAGATGGGGCCCTTGACGAGGATCTCGTCGTCGGCGGCGATGCGGACTTCGACGCCAGCCATGGCCTTGCCGACGCTGCCGAAGTGCGGCCGCCCGTAGGCCGACGAGGTGCAGATCCCGGTGGTCTCGCTCATGCCGTAGACCTCGTAGATCGTGATACCGAGCGAGCCGAAGAACTCCAGCGTGCCGCGCGATATCGGCGCTGCGCCGGTGACGGCGAGGTAGAGGCGGTCGAGCCCCAGGGCTGCCTGGACCTTCGAGATGACGAGCTTGTTGGCCAGCGCGCGCGCCAATCCGCCGACGCGCTGGCCGGTCTCGGCCTCGTGCAACATCGCGTCGAGCTCGGTCTTGCGGGCCCAGCTGGCCAGCGCCGCCTTCCACCACGGCGCGTCACCCAGCTTGTTCTCCAGCGCCGCCTGGAACTTCTCCCACACCCGCGGCACTCCCAAGAAGACCGATGGATGTACCTCGGTGAGGAAGCCCTTGATCTGGCTGATGTCCGAACAGAAATACGCCTCGCCGCCGGTGCCCATCTGGGCAAAGTTCGTCGCGATCTGCTCGGCCACGTGGCAAAGCGGCAGGTAGCTGATGATCCGGAAGGGGACGCCCTGCTTGAAGCCCGGGAAGCGCTCGAACAGCCCCTCGCTCATCGCCATGATGTTGCCGTGCGAGAGCTGCACCCCCTTGGGCACCCCGGTTGTGCCCGAGGTGTAGATCAACATCGTCGTCTCGTCGTCGGTCATCTCGGCCAGGCGGGTGTCGATCAGCCCGTCGTCCAGCTCGCGGCCCATCGCCTGCAGGGCGGCCAGCGAGTGAACGTCGGTCGTACCCTCGGCCGGCTCGTCCATCAGGACCAGGTGGTCGGCCGTCATCAAGCCACGTTCGATGCCCTCGCGGTACTTGGCGAGCTGGGCGGCGGTGTCGGCGATGACGATCTTGGCGCGCGAGTTGCCGATGATGTAGGCGGCCTGTTCGGTGGTGTTGTTGGGGTAGATCGATGCCGGGATCCCCCGCGCCGCCATGATGGCGAACTGGCTGATGACCCAGCCACAGCGCGAGCCACCAATGAGCCCCACGCAGTCGCCCGGCTCGTGTCCCAGGGCGATGAGCCCCTTGGCGAGGTCGCGCACGTCCTGCCAGTAGCGCGCCCACGTCCAGGTGCGCCACGTTCCATCGGCTGCCTTCTCGTGAATCGCTGGAGCGTCGGGGGTGGTGTCGGCCCAATGACGCAGACAGTGGACGAGGGTGTGACGTTCGTTCATGTGGATTCCTCCGCGGTGGGCTGGTTGGGCGGCCACGGTAGCACGACGGTCGCCCGCATCGGTAGATGCGGCTTTGTCGTCGCCGGCTGGCCGAGCTGCGGCCGGTCGTTGTCTCCGTCGCCGTCGCTGTCCCCGTCCTTCTGGTCGTCACAATGCAGCGCTTTTGCGCAGATGCGACCGTGCGGTTTGCAACCAGGGACGCCAATGGCAACCTAGCGCGCTAGGTTCTCCTCGCTGCTGTCCGAGCAAAGCGGGGGAGAAGGTGCAAGCGGGACGGGCAACGCGGCAAACGGGAGGGACAAAATGCCAAGCGGGAGGGACAGGGCGAACAAGTGGTATCGAACGTTGCT
>CALGHC010000813.1 GCA_937915965.1 uncultured Myxococcales bacterium | reverse complement strand
GCGACGGCCGCGATGGCCGCGATGGCCGCTTCGGCCGCGATGGCCGCGATGGCCGCGATGGCCGCGATGGCCGCGATGGCCGACAGGAGTGCAACATGCAGGCATGGAAGACCATCGAGACGGTGGCGACCCAAGACGGGCCGCTCGAGCTGCGTCAGCGCGGCGAGCGGGACTTCCTGATCTTGATCGACGGTCGCGTGCTGATGAGCAGCACCGCCTTTCGTTCGGAGGTCTTCCTCGCCCATGAGGCCTGTCGGCTGATCGCCGATCGACCGGCACCGCGGGTGATCATCGGTGGGCTGGGGATGGGTCTGACCCTGCGCGCTGCCCTCGACGTGCTGCCGCCCGCGTCTCAGGTTCTCGTCGTCGAGCTCAACCCCGAGGTGGTGCGTTGGTGCAAGGGCGTGCTTGCGCCGCTCTCGGGTGGTGCCTTGGCGGATCCGCGCGTCCGCGTCGAGGTCGCCGATGTGGCCGCGGTCGTCGCCCGGATCAGCCGGGACGGTCCTCCCTGCGACGCGATCGTTCTCGATCTATACGAAGGCCCTCACGCCGCCACCCAGTCCGCACGCGACCCTTTCTACGGCCCCAGGGCGCTCATTCGGGCGCGCGCGGCGCTGCGATCTGACGGCGTCTTCGCTGTGTGGGGAGAGGATCCGGACCACCGCTTCGAAGGGCGGCTGCTCGGTGCTGGCTTTCGATTCAAGCGCAACATCAGCGGTCAGGGCGGCCGGCGCCACGCGGTCTACATCGCCCGCCCGCGAGTGGTCGTCGGCGGCGGACCACCGGAGGAATCAGGTCGACGCGGGCCAGCGTAGCGACACGACGTCGCGCCACGCGCCGGGGAAGGCGCGTTCGAGGAAGATCAGCGCAAACGCGCCCATCGCCAGATCCGACAGGCCACCGAGCAGGAACGCCACCACCTCACCGGCGACGGCGAAGTGGACGATCATCGCGACGCCAGCGATGACCTTGGCGTAGATCATCAACTGCACCAGCGGTCGGCCACGGTCGACGTCGAGCCAGGTCCACCAGCTCATCAGGGCCAAGGTGCCGATCAGCCCCACTGCGACGTATTTCCAGATCGCTGTCGCGGGCGCCGGGCCGGCAGGTTGGCCGAAGCCGAGGATGCCTTGGAGGGTGTCGAGCAGGGCGTAGACCTGCGCCTCGCCAAACAGCACCGACACCGCGAACGTCGCGTACATCAAGACGTAGGTCAGCATCAGCATTCGTAGGGCTTGGCGGGGGGGCATGACAGCTCGCTCACTCGCCGAAGAGGGCGAAGTCGTCGATGAATGGGCCGGCCATCGCGTTGTAGAGGCCGTCGGTGGTGTCGAATCGGAAGCGCAGTTGGAACTTCTTGCCAGCCATCGCTCCGAGGTCGAGCGCCACCTGCTTCCAGACCTTCAGGTTCGCCTTCGACATCGCGAAGCTCTTGGTATTTGGCGTGTTGCAGTTGTTGTTGTTGTAGCTGCAGCTCTGGTTGGGCGCGCAGCACCCCTTGAAGGCGTCGGCTGAGACCTGCAGCCAGAGCAGGTCGTAGTTGGCGCCGTTGCCGCCGTTTGGCTCGACGTCGAGATAGACATGGAAGCTCGCATGCAGCGCCTTCATCGCGGTGGCGTCGATGGTGGCCGCCCAGGTCGCCGCGCCGGCGATGGTGCTGTTGCCGTTGGCGTAGCTGGTGCCGTTGTTGAAGTTCAACGTGCACGCGCCCGTCGGCGGCTTTGTGTCCGGGGTGTTGTCGACAGCCCACGCGATGCCAGCGTTGTTCTTGACCACGGCCAAGTTCCACTGGGTGGAGTCGCCACAGGCGAAGTCGTCGCTGGCGATCGGCTTGCTGCACAGCAGCGCGTCGGCACAGTCGTCGTCGGCGCAGTCCGTCTTGCCATCGCCGTCGTCGTCGACGCCGTTGCCGCAGAGCGATTCGATGCACGCCGGCTTGCCGACGCAAGCCGGGTCGGCGCAGTCCGCCTTGCCGTTGCCGTCGTTGTCGATGCCGTCATTGCAGACCTCAGCGGCGATGTCGGCGCGCACCTCGAGGTTGTCGACGAACCAGCCCGCGCCCTTGTTGTTGTTGTCCGAGTTGTAGTTGTAGGGCAGGGCGATGTCGAACTCGACCACGACCTTCTTGCCTGCTGCTTGCGGCATCTTGATCACGTAGCCCGCCTTGATCTGCTTCATGTCGCCGGCGGAGGCTGGCAGCAGCCACTTTGCGAGCTCCTTGTTGGTGCCCACTTCGCGCAAGGTCACCTGCGGCGCGTCCCAACCGGGGAAGCTCTGGCTCTGCGGGTCGAGGTCGTACCAGGTGTCGAACGTCAGCACAGGCGTCAGCCCCGCGGCCTGTGTGAAGTCCAGCGGTGGCGAGACCGCCTTGCCCAGGGGAAGCTGGCAGGCGCTCTTGCTGATCGCGTCGCAGTGGTCGGTGTCGTCGTTGAAGTTCAGCGAGCAGCCCCATTTGTCGAGGGCTTTGATCTTCGGCAGCGCGTCGATCTTCCAGCGGACGTTGCGGCCCTTGAGGACCTGCAGCGTCCAGTCGCTCTTGCTGTTGCAGTCGAAGTTGTCGTCGAGCAGCGAGCATCCCTTCGTCGGCGCGCACAATCCGACCTTGCAGGCGCTCTGTGGCGTGCAGTCGATGCCATCGTCACAGCTGGTGCCGTCCTTGGCCGCCGCGTAGCTGCACGCGCCCGTCTTTGCGTTGCACGCGTCGGTGGTGCACGGGTTGTCGTCGTCGCACTTGGGGTCGGTGCCGCCCTTGCAGACAGCGAGCGCGCAGGTGCCGCCCGTGGTGCAGAGGTCGACGCCGACGCAGGGGGCGCCGTTGGGTGTCGCGACGCAGTCGCCCGAGTCCGGGTCGCAGGTGTCGTCGGTGCAGACGTTGGCGTCGTCGCAGGTGGCAACCTGGCCGTCGCAGCCGCCGCCCACGCAGGCGTCGTCGGCGGTGCAAGCGTCGCCGTCGTCACATTTGCCCCCATCGACGGCGGCAAAGGCGCACTCTCCGGTCTTGGGGTCGCAGGCGTCGGCGGTGCAGGGGTTCTCGTCGTCGCAAGGCGTCAGCGCGCCGATGCACTTGCTGCCCGAGCAGGCGTCGCCTGTGGTGCAGGGGTTCTTGTCGTCGCAAGCCCCCTCGAAGGCTGACCACCAGCAGTCGCCCGTCGCAGCCTCGCAGTTATCGACCGTGCACGTGTTGTCGTCGTCGCAGTCGACCGGGTTGCTGCCCACGCACTTGCCGCCCGAGCAGGCGTCGTCGCCGGTGCATGCGCTGCCGTCGTCGCAGGGCGCGCTGTTTGCCGGGTGGACACAGCCGATCTTCGGGTCGCAGGCGTCCGTGGTGCAGGGCTCGCCGTCGTCGCAGTCCTTCGCCGGGTCGACCGGCTTCCCTGGCGTGCAGGTGGCCCCCTGGCCCGAGACGACCGCGCAGACGTCGCCGTCGGTGCATGGGTTGCCGTCGTCACAGGGGTCGGCGTTGGGGGACCACGAGCAGCCGTTCTCGGGATCGCACGCGTCGGTGGTGCACAGATTGCCGTCGTCGCAGCTGACCTCGGCGCCCGGCTCGCAGCCGCCGGCGGCGCAGGTTGAGGCTTGGTGGCAGGCGTCACCGTCGACGCAGACCTTGCCGTCCTCGACGGCGTCGTGCGCGCAGCCCGCTTTGTCGTCGCAAGAATCGGTCGTGCAGGGGTTCTTGTCGTCGCAGCTCTTCGAACCAGTCGACGCACAGGCACCGGCCTTGCACGTGCCCACCTCGCATGCCGTGCCGAGGGAACAGGGCGCTGTGTTGTCCACTGCCGTACACCCCTTCGCGGGGTCGCAGCCGTCGTCGGTGCACGGGTCGTCGTCCTGGCAGACCACATCCGCGCCGAGGCAGACCCCGCCCTCGCAGGCGTCGTCCTGGGTGCAAGCGTCGCCGTCGTTGCAGACCACGGCGTTGTCCTCGTGGGTGCAGCCGCTGTCCGTGTCGCAAGCATCGGTGGTGCAGGCGTTGTTGTC
Source organism: uncultured Myxococcales bacterium (assembly GCA_937915965.1). Classification (GTDB taxonomy): domain Bacteria; phylum Myxococcota_A; class UBA9042; order UBA9042; family UBA9042; genus CALGHC01. The sequence continues at coordinate 915 of CALGHC010000813.1, read as the reverse complement.
GTCGCAGTCGAGCGCCGCGCCGGCGCACTGGCCGTCCTTGCAGGCGTCCTCGTCGGTGCAAGCGCTGCCGTCGTCGCAAGGCAGGCCGCCCAGCGGGCTGGCGTCGCAGGCGCCCGTGTCGGGGTCACAAGCGTCCTTGGTGCAAGCGTTGTCGTCGTCGCACTCGGTCGCCGCCCCGGCGAGGCAGACGCTGTCTTTGCAGGCATCGCCAATGGTGCACAGATCGCCATCTTCGCAGCCGTCGGTGTTCGCTTCGTGCGTGCAGCCCTGCCCGACGACGCAGCCGTCGTTTGTGCACGGGTTGCCGTCGTCGCACTTCGCAGCGGCCGGGTCGCCCTGGCAGCCACCGCCCGCGCAGACGTCGCCGCCGGTGCAGGGGTCGTTGTCGTCGCAGCCGGCGTCGTTTGGCATCCAGTTGCACTGCCCGCTGGCAGCGTCGCACAGCTGGTCGGTGCACGGGTTTTCGTCATCGCAGTCTTTGGCGTCGCCGGTGCATACCCCGTCGTTGCAAGTGTCCGCCGACGTGCAAGCGTCGCCGTCGTCGCACGCTCCCTCGACCGCGCTGAACGCGCAGCCAGTCTCGAGTTCGCAGGAGTCCACGGTGCAGTCGCTGCCGTCGTCGCATGTCTTCGCGTCGCCCTTGCACGTGCCGTCGCCGCACGCATCCGCGTCGGTGCACGCGTCGCCATCGTCGCAGCTCACGCCGTCGTCGACTGGCGCCGTGCCGCAGGTGCCATCGGCTTTGCAGACCGCCTGCAGGCAGGCAGCTGCAGGGGCTGGGCACTGCGACCACGCCACGCAGCCGCCGCCGGAATCGGGATCGGTCACGTCTGGGTCGGTCGCGTCGGCTTCGGTGCCATCCGGGTCTGTCGCGTCCGGGTCTGTGGCGTCCGGGTCTGTGGCGTCCGGGTCTGT
>CALGHC010000812.1 GCA_937915965.1 uncultured Myxococcales bacterium | reverse complement strand
GCGATGTCGGGCGACCTGGCCAACCCCCGCCGGGCGATCCCGATCGGTACGATCGCAGCCGTCGCCACCGGCCTGGTGATCTACATTGGCCTGGTCGTCTTCCTGGCCTTGACCGTCGACGGCGCCCGCCTGCGCGGCGACAACGACATCTGGATGAGCAGCGCGCTGGTGCCGCAGCTGGTGATCGCCGGCGTGTGGGGCGCGACCCTGTCTTCCGCGATCGGCAGCCTTCTGGGTGGGCCACGCATTCTTCAGGCCCTGGCCCTCGACGGCGTGGGGCCGCGCTTCCTCGCGCGCGGATCAGGCCCTGCCAACGAGCCGCGGGTTGCCGCCTTCGTGACGTTTCTGATCGCCGAATGCGGCATCCTCATCGGCGACCTCGATGTCGTCGCACGTCTCCTGACCATGTTCTTTCTCACGACCTACGGCACACTCAATCTCGCATGTGGCTTGGAACGATGGGCAAACCCCGACTTCCGGCCGCGGTTCCGGGTGCCAGCGTGGTTGTCTTTCGCTGGCGCGGCGGTGTGCGCGGCGACGATGTTCAAGGTCGACGCTGCGGCGATGGCCGGCGCCCTGATCGCCATCGCCCTGCTGTACCTGCTCATCAAGCAGCGGCGGCTCGATCTCGAGAGCGGTGACATCTGGTCGGGCATGTGGGCGTCGTTGGTCCGGTCGGGCCTCTATCAGCTGCGGTCGACGCGCGAGAAGGCGCGAACCTGGCGCCCCAATATGATGGTCTTTGGAGGTCACCCGCAGCATCGGCCGATGCTTCTGCAGATGGCCCAGTGGATCGTTCAGGAACACGGGCTCCTGACCAACTTCACCCTGGTGCCGCGCAATCGACGACCAAGCGGGCGTGTGCCGGCGCTGGCCCTGTCTCCCGCCGACGCCGCCGCGGGCACGGCGCGCGACGACGCGTACGTCGACGATGGCTCCGACCCGTCGCTCTCGATCCAGCCCTTCCTCCCCGACCAGGACTTTGATCTCCACTCGGTCTTTCACACGACACGGCACTGCACGACGGTCGGCGATGGCGTGCGGACCGCCGCGGACTGGTATGGCCTCGTCGGCATGCAGCCCAACGCCGTCCTGCTTGGCTGGCCCCAGCATCGGCGGCGCTACACCGAGTACTCCGCAATGATTCGCGACCTCATCGACAGGGACCTCAACGTGATCCTGGTCGAAGCGGGCAACGAGGCCGGGTTCGGCCGCCGGCGTCGCATGGATGTGTGGTGGGGACACAATCAAACCAACGGCGGGCTGATGCTGATGCTCGCTCACTTCATCCAGAGCAACGCCGCCTGGGCCCGCGCCGAGGTCCGTGTCGTTACCGTCGTCGACGCCGCGGGTCAGGTCGCATCGCGGCGCCGCGCGCTCAAACGGCTGCTCGCGCGTGGCCGCGTGCGCGCCCTCGTCGAGGTAATCGACGGTTCGCAGCAACCCGAGGGCCCTCTGGAGGTGTTGCGGCGGCGCTCTCTCCACAGCGACCTGGTGCTGATGGGTCTGCAGCGCCCCGAAGGGCTGAGGCCGACGAACTGGGTCGAATCTCAGGCCGTCAAAACGATCGGTCTTCGCGCCGTGGTGCGGGTATCCGCCTCGGCTCACAACCAAGGGGGGCGGCCGCTCGGTTTGGAGGCTGACGCACACGAACGGGTCGATGCAGGATCGGACGAAGAAGGCACAGACCCCAGCCGAGAGGCAGTCGAGGGGCCCTGAGTTGGGTTTTGGCGCCGCCGCAGCGATTGGCGGCGGTGACAAGCGCAGCTCGCAGGGGGGCGAACGCACTTTCGGCCTTGACATCGCGCTAGTTCTCCGCATCCTGCGCGAGCTTCACTCGCGTCGTTCGCCGTGCTCCTCACCTGCACCGCCATCGCGACGCCAACGCCCGCGGTCCTTGCGGGTTGGACGAACCCGACATGACCATTCGAGTTTCTCGCCACCGGGCCGCTGCGATCCACACCATCCTCGCCGCTGCGCTGATCTCGGCCACCCTGGTCGCCGCGCCCGCGTTGTCCCAAGCGGCCGAGCCCGCCACCAGCGCGATGGAAGAAGAGAAGCTCGCCGGCAAGACCGAGGTGGGCCTCTTTGTCGGCTGGCTCTGGCTCGCCGACGACATCGAGCTTGGCAACGGCTTCTACAATGACGCCATCCCCGACGACGGTTTCGTCGCCGGTGCGCGCGGCGCCTTCAACCTGTTCGACAAGTCCGGTTTCGTTCTGGCGGTTGAGGGCGAGCTGCGCTACGCGGCATCGAGCTTCATCCGCGACGGCGCCTCCGCGCACTTGCTCGCGCTGCGGGGCGCTGGCGTGCTGCACTATCGAATCGGCGCATGGCGCCCCTTCGTCCTCGGCGGCATCGGCGCAGAGGGTATCCTCAGCACCCTGGACGCGACCGCCGCCGACTCCAAGCTCGCCACCCAGATCGACTTCGACTCGGCGAGCCATTGGGGCGTCGGCGTGAAATGGGACATCAACGACGACTGGCTGGTGCGCGCTGACCTGCGCTACATCAACACCGCGGGGCGCGAAGACGCCGCCGGCGAGGACATCGATACGTCGCACGCCTTTGAGGCACACATCGGCGCTTCAGTGAAGCTCGGCGGCGAGTCGCGCGACTCGGACCGCGACGGCCTGAGGGACGACGTCGATCGCTGCCCGCTGGCCAAGGAAGACGAGGACGGCTTCGAGGACGACGATGGTTGCCCGGACCCCGACAACGACAAGGACGGCATCGAAGACGCCGACGATAAGTGCCCCAACGAGGCCGAGGTCAAGAACGGCATCCAGGACGAGGACGGCTGCCCGGACTCGGACAAGGACAAGGACGGCATCGAAGACCGCTCCGACACTTGCCCCGAACAGGCCGAGGACAAGGACGGTTTCCAGGACGCTGATGGCTGTCCGGATGACGACAACGACAAGGACGCCGTGCTCGACAAGGACGACAGATGCCCCAACGTACCCGGGGTCGCAGACGAGCAGGGCTGCCCGGTCGCCGACAAGGACAAGGACGGCATCCCGGACAAGACCGACAAGTGCCCTGACGAGGCCGAGACCTTCAACGGCTTCAAGGATGAGGACGGCTGCCCCGACAAGAAGGCGACCGTCATCATCACGGAGAAGGAGATCAAGATCCTCGAGAAGGTCTACTTCGAGACCGGCAAGGCGACCATCCGCAAGGTGAGCTTCGACGTGCTCAACGCGGTCGCCTCGGTTGTGAAGCTGCACCCGGAGATTACGATCATCCTGATCGAGGGTCACACGGACGACGTCGGCAAGGATGACGCGAACTTGCAGTTGTCGGCCGAGCGAGCCGAGGCGGTGAAGCAGTACTTTGTCGACAAGGGTGTCGCCGTGGCACGTCTGCAGGCGCTTGGCCGGGGCGAGACTGCGCCGATGTGCACCGACGTGGCGGAGCTGCTCGGCAAGAAGCAATCGCGCAGGACAAAGAAGGCGGTCGCCGCGTGTCGCGAGCAGAATCGGCGGGTTCAGTTCAAGATCACTGAGATTGGCGGCAAGAAGGTCGACGCGTCGGATACGGTGGTCATTGAAGAGAAGAAGACGTTCACCGAGTAGGCGGTGCCGTCCGGTCAGGGAGGCAAGGATGGCGCGATCAAATGGACGCCGGTTGCGCGTCGGGGCGCGACGCCCATTGCGCCAACTCCCAAACGAAGACCTGGCTGGCGCGAGCCGCAGCACTTTGGGCGGGCAATCGCTGATGGTGCCCCCCCCCCTGGCGCTGATTGGTCTGATCGCCGCTGTGTTGCTGACGGCCGGCGCCTGCGGCGACCAGTTTGACCACGAAGACGAGAACGGCTCGGATGTCGGCCTGGCCGCGGACGGGCTCGCAGACGGCGAAGGGATCGGCGACGTGGCCGCGGGCGACGGCGGCGCTGACATCGCCAGCGCCGACACCGGCGGAGTCGGCGACACGGCGCAGGTGGACGTCGGCTTGCCGCAAGCCTGCACCCTCGACAGCGACTGCCCTGTGGCGCCGTGGCCTTGTGTGGGTGGACGGTGCACTCCCGCAGGTCAGTGCGCTTGGATCTTCGACGCCGACGGCACGACCTGCGACGACGGCGACGCTTGCACGG
>CALGHC010000811.1 GCA_937915965.1 uncultured Myxococcales bacterium | reverse complement strand
AAAGCGCACGCCGAGAAGATCGGAAGAGGCAACAAGGGCGAAGCCAAGCCGGTGCTGACAATCGACGACCGCAAGCGCATCTGGCTCGACCGCGAGCAACTGATCGACTGCGGCCAGGGCGAAGCCGCCGCCAAGGGCATCGACGCCTGCCTCGACCGCTTCGAGGCGAAGCTGCAGACGCATCCGCGCGCTCAAGAGTTGCGCGAGCTGCACCTGCGCGCCGACCGCAAGCTCGACTACGGTCTGGTGCTCAGCATCATGGCGCGCCTGCGACGCATTGGTATCGCGCACTTCGGCCTGGTCAGCGAGGCGCCACCGAGTCAGGCTGGCGACGGCGACAAGGGAGGCACGACCAGCAAGTGAGCGCGGCCTCGACCACGATCAACGCCAGGCAGATGCGCCGCCGCCAGTGGGAGGTCGGCGGTGTCGTGGTTGTCGTGTCTCATGGCTTGTTGGTGACTGTGCTCTCGCTCGCGCCGGCGCCCGAGCTGGATGCCAGCGAGGCCGACCGGCCGCAACAGGCCGCCGCGTCGAGCGCCGACGTCGAGGGCTGCACGCCGGTCGTCAATCCAGCCACCGGCACCCGCCAGCGTCGCCAACGACGATGCAGCAGCTGCAGCGCCCCCGAAGGACGCCACTGCCCCGAGCCCCTGCGTCGCCTGATGCGGCGAGAGAGCGAGCCTGCGCCGCCGGTCGAGGTCGACCTCCTTGAGGCGATGGTCATCGAACGCAAAGGCGTCGCCAATGGCGAACCCAAGGCGAAGACCGAGGTCAAACAGATCGAGGAACGAGTCGCCAAGGTCAAGGAGATCGTTGCGGGCAAGAAGCAGGTCAGACTCTCCAAGATTCTCGCTGGCGATGCCAAGTCCCGGGCACGCAAGAAGCGCCTGAGTCGCATTCTCGGCACAGCGACCGGCCGCGCGGACGGGGATGGTCTGGTCGCCCGAAAGGGCTCGGCCTATGTGCGCGACGTACGGATCGCCGTGCAGCAGCGCTTCATCCTGCCGGGGAACGTGCCCGTGTGGGAGCGCAAAAACCTGTGGGCGCGGGTGCGCATCACTCGGATGACGGCCGGAGGTGGCGTTCTCGCGTACAGCGTCGAGCGCAAAAGCGGCAACGTCGCCTTCGATCAGACCGTCTCTAGCCTGCTGGGGCGGTACAAAGGAGGGCTCTACAACCTCCCTGCGCCGCCACCGCACATTCTCGACGAGATCAACTCGCGCGGCATGGTGATCGAGCTGCGCGGCGGATGAGCGCCCGCGGGTCGCGCGCGCCGAGAAAAAGTTGACGATATGTCGGCCGACGGCATGGTCGAGGCGGTTGTCGGCCCCCCATTGGGGCGATGGAGGTCTCGATGAGTGTCGTGCACGGGCTAGGCCAGCGAATTCGGCAAGCCATCTCGGAGGTCGGCCGCCCGGGCGGCGGCCAGAATGGGGCCGGCTGTCAGGTGCTGGCGGTCGCAGCTCAGAAGGGCGGCGTCGGCAAGACCACCACGGCGGTCAGCCTCGCGGTCGCCCTGGCGAACGACCACAAGCTGCGGGTCCTGCTCGTCGATCTCGACAACCAGTGTCACGTTGCCTCAAGCCTGCGCGACCACATGCGCACCTCCGCCATCGAGACGGTGTCATCGGTGTTGCTCGCCCGCGACCCTGATCTGACGCGCGCGGCGGTGCCGACGACGATCGCAGGACTCTCTGTGACCGGAGCGGACCGCCAACTCGCCAACACCGAAGCGCAACTCGCCAGCCGGATCGGCCGGGACTTGCTGCTGGGCCGGGCCCTGACCGAAGCTCGAAGCCGATTCGATCTCGTCGTCATCGACTGCCCGCCCAACCTGGGCCTGCTCACCGTCAACGCGTTGGTGGCTGCCGATCAGGTCTTGGTGCCGTGCGATCTATCGATCCTCAGCCTGGAAGGTGTCGACGGACTCATCGAGACCCTCCGCAATCTTGAGGCGAGTTTCGGGCGGGCGCCCGAGGTGCTCGGCCTGCTCCACACCCGCGTCGACCGCCGCAACCTGCGCCACAACGCCGCCATCCGGGCAGCCGTCGCCAAGCGGTACTCGGGCTACGCGCTCGCGACCGAGATCGGTGTCAACACCGCGATCGCGGACGCCCAACTCCGCGGCCGCAGCATCTTCCACGCACATCCGAAATCGCGAGGTGCGGCCGACTACCGGGCGCTAGCGCAGGAGGTCGTCCCCCGGCTGTACGCCGGCGCCGCGACCGCGATGCGCCGCGTGGTCTGACTGTAGTGTGTTGATTGAGTTGGCGACCGAGTCAGGCTGTGGACGTCGCCCGAGATTCGACTGCGACCGAGATTCGACTGCGACCGAGATTCGACTGCGACAGGGCAAGCGACGCGCTCAGCGAGCGATCGCTTCGGCCGGCTTCTCGCCTGGACTTGAATGCGTGGTCGCGATCAGCGCCTCGAGCTCGGCGTCGATCGTCTCTTCGGTCAGCTCGCGCGCGACCGAGATCTCCTTGACCAACAACGTACGCGCCTGATCGAGCATCTTGCGCTCGCCGAAGCTCAGGGCCTTGCTGTACTTCAAGCGGCTGAGGTCACGCATGACCTCGGCGATATCGTGCAACGAACCCGTATTGATCTTCTCAAGGTAGGTGCGGTAGCGGCGGTTCCAGGTTTGCTTGCTGGGCGGCTTGGACTTGGCCCGCAGCACCTGATAGACGCGCTCGATCTGCTCGTCGTCGATCACCTTGCGCAGGCCGACTTGTTTGACCTTCGACACAGGGATCATGATCCGACGATCGGTGTCGAGTACACGCAACATGTACAAGACAACGGTCGTGCCCGAGATGATCCGAGACTCGATGCCGGTGATTTCGGCAACGCCTTGACCTGGGTAGACCGCTCGGTCGCCAATCTTGAAGTGCATCATGCTTCGCCTGCCTCCACTGCGCAGGCCACGTCGATCGACCCGTTCCCCGTTCGGGCACCGTAGGAGCGCGATTGGGTGGCTGGTGGAATCGACTGGGCCGGGCGGGGTGCGGTGCGCACCGGCGTCCTGCCCAGCAAGAACGCGAAATCATGGTATCAGGTACGACGAGGGCGCGCAAGGCGCAAAGCGCGCCGTGGCCGCCAGTACGAACCAACGCGAATCACACAACCGCCGGAAATTACTTCGTTGACGCGCTGCGCAATCGGTCGTTGGTGCGGACGTGATGCGGCTTGCCCGCTCCCCCGGAACGCACCTGCGCGCTTCCCCAGATCGCGATCGCAGCGCCCCTCCTAGAGGGTCGTGCGGCCCCGCAGGGCTCTTCCCAGGGTCGCCTGGTCGATGTACTCCAGTTCGGTACCTTGCGGAACGCCGCTGGCGATGCGGGTAAGCTGCGAGCCAGCGCCTTCGAGCAAGCTCTGGATGTACGAGGCTGTCGCCTCACCCTCGATAGAGACAGGGGTCGCGAGGATCACCTCTCTGATGGCCTGGTCGGGTTCTGCGGGTGCGCGAACGCGGGCGACGAGGTGGGCGATCGTCAGCTCGGATGGACCGACGCCACGAAGCGGCGAGAGCACGCCCTGAAGTACGTGGTAGAGACCGCCGTACTCGCCGGTGCGCTCGATCGCGAGCAGATCGGGGACCCCTTCGACCACACAGACCATGGTCGGGTCGCGCCGCCTGTCGGCGCAGATCTCGCACAGGTCACCGCCAGCGAGGTGATGGCATTGCTGACAAAAGCCGACGGCGTCGTGCACCTCGCTGAGGACCTGGGCCAGCGCCCGAGCGTGGCTGCGCTCGCTGGCGAGGACGTGAAACGCCAGACGCAGGGCGGTACGCTCGCCGATCCCCGGCAGTCTGCCCAGCTGGCTCGCCAGCCTCTCAAGAGCGACCGGTAGCTGCATGGAGAACTCCTGTGTCGCGAGGCCGGCGCCAGCAGCCAGACATGCCGACCGGCCGCCTCACTCGCCGCGCTCGCTGATGCCCACGCCACCAACGAACGCTCCATCGAAGACAGCGACGACGGCCTGCACGGCGGCGTCACCCCGCAGCGCTTCGAGCTCGCTGTTGCGGGTCTCCTCGCGGGCCTGGACGCGCTTTGCAGCGACGCTGTCGGTCCGGGCGCGGACGTGAACACCGCGGATCTCGATGTCGAAGTGACCGCCGAATGCGTGGCTGGCCGCCGCGGCGATGCGCGCCTTGCGTTCGACCTCGGTTGCCTGATCGGCGTCGAACTGAGAGCGAAAGGCGAGGCCCGTGCGACCAGGGGCGCTGTCTAGAACGACGGCGTGCTCAAGCAAGGCCGCGTCGACTCGGTGACCGAGTGCATCCGCGAGGCATGCAACCCAGGCGGGCAGATCGGCGTCCGTGAGGCTGCGACCCTTGGCCGTCGATCGTGTTGGTGCTGGCCGTGTTGGTGTTGGCGGCTGCGGGGAAGATGGCGCGGCGGCGTGCAGGTCAGCGCCCGCCGACGCGGTGCGCGCAGCCGGGGCGACCGCATCAGCGCTGGGAGAAGGCTCCGAGTCGTCGTC
>CALGHC010000810.1 GCA_937915965.1 uncultured Myxococcales bacterium | reverse complement strand
CATTCGGCCAGACATTCGGCCAGATGTTGAGCCAGATGCTGGGCCAGATGCTGGGCCAGATAGCGGTCGCTAGGCGCCGCCCGCCCAGGCCGGCTTTGTTCTCGGTGAGCGGCAGCCACAGGAGAACCACACCCATTGCTCTGCAATAGCAAAACGGGCAGCATTTCCCCTTGCCACGGCGGCGGATTGCAAGTGAATTCGCGCCTGCGCCTGCGCCCACGCCTACGCCACGCCTACGCCTCGTTCGGGTCGGGTCGGGGAGGACTCATGACGACAACGACACCGGAACGCCGCGTCCAGGGCGCCGCTGTGCTCCCGCGAGTGTTCGTCGCCGCTGCTGTCAGCACCATGTGCGCGCTGATGCTCGCCGCCGGCGCCTGTAGCGACGACCCAGCCACATCCTTCTGGCCCGAGCCGGATCCGACCCCGGTGATGTGCAGCGGTCGCCTCTCGGCGAGGGTCATCGAACCGATCGACGGACTCGAGCGCTTTGTCTTCCACAACGACGCCGGCGCCGGCGAGTGGGGCGGGGGCTCGTTTGCCACCGAGGACGGCGGCAAGACCTTCGTGCCCCATCAAGCGCTGACCGCTGTCAAGCTCGACGACGGCACCTTGGTCGACTCTGCCCTCGGCCTCCTGATCGTCACCGTGCCTGACGTCGACGGCGTGGCGCGTTCCACCGACGGCGGCGAGACCTGGCAGATCGTGCCTGGATCGCCGGCGAACGTCGCTTCGGTCCATCGCCTCGCCGACGGCACCCTCTTCGTCATCACCGCCGCCACCTACCCGCAGCTGTACCGCAGCGACGACGGCGGCCTGACCTGGTCGTGGCTGACGCCGCCGAAGTTCCAGCAGGCCGTCTTCGCGGCCGACGCGGTCTACCTGCACACGCCGTTCGAGGGCGGTCTCTACGGCAGCGTCGACAAGGGCGTGACCTGGACAGACGTCCGGCCCCGCGACGACGAGGGCGTCTTGATCGGCAGCGGCGCGCACCGGGTCGCCGCCGGCTCCAAGGGTCATATCGCCTTCGTCCCTCAAGCCGGCGCCAAGTGGCCGCTTGAGGGGTGCGACCTGTACTGGGGCCTGTGGCGCAGCGCCGACTACGGCAAGACCTGGGTCAGCGATCTGTGGTTCGGTGTCGATACACCGACCCCATGCAACGCAGGCCGCCCCGCCGAGCTCGTCCTGGGCCCCGGCGATCGCATTCATCTCGTCTGGGACAACGGCCTCTCGGGTGGTGACTCGTTTGTGCCGCGGCAGATCTGGTCCTCGAGCGACTGGGGCAAGAACTGGACCTACATGGAGCCCGAGTACGTCGGCTGGAGCCCGGTCGGCGACCCGCCGCCAATCGCGAAGTCGCCTGCCGCGACCGCCGACGGCCTCATCTACCGCATCGACCAGGCCGACAGCGAGACCAGCCGCAACACGGTCTGGTGCCATATCAGTGCCGGCGGCAGTGACGACGGCAGTGGCGGCTTCCTCGGCATCCCGCCTGAGCGCAAGACCGACGTCGAACCCGGCGAGATCGCCCTGGCGCGTCGCTTCGGCAGCGCAGTGAACATCTCCGGCGTCCTGGTCTCGCGCACCGGCGAGCTGATGCGGTGGACCACGACGGAGCCGGGCATCCACACCGGCATGGTCGGTACGCCGCCGTGGTGGAACATGGAAGGCAAGGGCTGGATCACGCGCGGCATCGTCGAGGGTCCCGAGTACGAGAAGACCCTCGCCTACGTCCTCGTCGACAACTACATCACCGGAAAGCGCAGCGTGGTCCAGCTGTGGCGCGACACCCAAGAGGTCAAGACCGGCTACGGCCTGGATGAGAAGAAGCAATTCCCGGGCGACACCGTCGCGGCGCCGTACCAGGTCTACACGCTGCGGGTCGACTACGAGGGTTCGGTCTGGCTCGTCACCAGCAAGGGCACGATCCCCTACAACAGCACCAAGACGAGTCAGGCCTATCCGGAGGTCAGCAAGTTCCTGCCGGCAACC
>CALGHC010000809.1 GCA_937915965.1 uncultured Myxococcales bacterium | reverse complement strand
GTGCTCTTCCGAGCGCCGGGCGTGCGGCCCACCATGGCGACGGGCGCGGGGGCGGCCGCGCACGCTGCGGCGAGCGCAAGCTGGGGACCGGCCCGAGCCACACCGCCAGGGCCTCAGCCAGAGGCGACCGCGCAGGGCGACGAGACAATCATCGAGTTCAATCAACTCAAGGGTCGAGGAACAAGGGTGAGCGAGTCTGGACCGAAGCGAAGTGCGGCAAGGCTTGCAAGCGGCGTATTCGCTTGCTGGCGGCCGGCAATGGCTGTCGTCGCGGCGATGACGCTCGCTCTGACGGCCGCCGGGGCGCCCGCCGACGCCGGCGCCGCGCCGGCGAAGCAACGCCAGGCAATGAAGCTCTTCGAACAGGGCGCAAAGGCGTACAAACAGAACGATTTCGAAGGTGCCGCCGAGAAGTTTCGCGCCGCCTTCGCCGCCGACGCCCGCCCAGAGTACCTCTTCAACGCGGCGCGCTCGGAGCACCGTGGTGGCCACATCGTCGAGGCGGAAGGCCACTACCAGCAGTGCCTGAGTCTCGCCGAGGTGCCACCGCAGATCCAGGAACGGGCGCGCGAGCATCTCGCTGAGATCGCGGAGACTCGCCGGCTGGAGAACGAGGAGAAGGACCGCGCGGAGGCCAGGCGTGCGGCCGCAGCCCAAAGGGAGCGCGAATCGGCCGCCAAGGCCGCGCAGGTCGCGGGGGCGACAAAGAAGGCAGGCAAGGCGGACGTCGGCCAGATCGCCGGCTGGTCGGCGCTAGGAGCCGGCGTGGCTGTGGGCGGCGTGGCGGTTTGGCTGCTGACCGGTGCTTTGGCTGATCAGGACGAGCTCAACGCGCGCACGAGCCAGGTCGCTGGCGACAAGATCATTGGCACCGACTACGAGACCTACAGGCACGACCAGGACGCGATCAACAACCGTCGCCGCTACGGCTGGGCGGCGACCGGTGTCGCTGCCACGGCGGTCGCAGGTGGCGCTTGGCTGTTGCTGCGCAGTTCGGCCGACTCCGAGGCGGCCCTGGCGATCGACCCGCTGGCCGGGTCTTTTCGAGTTCGGATCGGATTCTGACGCCGGCCGGCGACCCGGAGCAGACCCGCAGCAGACCCGCAGCAGACCCGCAGCAGACCCGCAGCAGACCCGCAGCAGACCCAGAAGAACACGCTGCACGCCAATCGGCCTCCCCCGGCCGTTTGACAGCCGCGGCGCCGCCGACCACGATACCGCGCCCGACGCCGCCGCGACGGCCGCCCAGACCCGACGGACTCCATGCCAACGCCACCTGCCGCGAGAGACGCCGCGAGAGACGCCAAGGTGCTCGTCGCCAACCGCGGCGAGATCGCGTGCCGGGTGATCCGCGCGTGCCGCGAGCAGGGCATCCCGTCGGTGGCGATCTACTCCGACGCCGACGCCGAGGCGGTGCACACCTGGCTAGCCGACGAGGCAGTCCACGTCGGAGCGTCGGAGTCCGCGCAGAGCTACCTGCAGATCGAACGCGTGCTCGAAGCGGCCAAGCGCACCGGCGCCACCCTGATCCACCCGGGATACGGTTTCCTCTCGGAGAACCCGGTGTTTCGCGAGATGTGCGAGGCCGCTGGCATCGGCTTTGTCGGACCGTCGGCGGACGCGATGCGCAAGATGGGGGTCAAGACTCTCGCGCGCGACGCGATGCGCGCTGCCGGCGTGCCGGTTGTGCCGGGTTCTGACGGCCCGGTCGCTGACGCGGACGCCGCGCTGATCGAGGCAGAGACCATCGGCTACCCGGTCATGCTCAAAGCGGCTTCGGGCGGCGGCGGCAAGGGCATGCGCCTGGTCCACAGGCCCGAGGATCTGCGCGCCGCCTTTGAGGGCGCCGCGCGCGAGGCACAAGCGTACTTCGGCGACGCCACGATCTACATCGAGAAGGCGATCGTCCAACCGCGCCACATCGAGATTCAGGTCCTGGCAGACCGTCTCGGCCAGACCATTCACCTGTACGAGCGCGAGTGCTCGGTCCAGCGGCGAAACCAGAAGATCATCGAGGAGTCGCCGGCCGCCCACCTCAGCGATGCCACCCGCAGCGCGATGGGCGAGGTCGCCGTACGCGCGGCTCAGGCGGTCGACTACGAGGGCGCAGGCACGATCGAATTTCTGGTCGACGCCGACGAACGTTTCTATTTCCTCGAGATGAACACCCGCCTGCAGGTCGAGCACCCGGTCACAGAGTGGGTCACCGGGGTCGACCTCGTCGGCGAGCAGCTGCGTGTCGCGCTCGGCATGCCGCTGTCCGTCTGCCAGGAGGATATCGTCCAGCGGGGCCACAGCATCGAGTGCCGTGTCTACGCCGAGGATCCGGCGCGCGCCTTCATGCCATCGCCAGGCACGTTGCGGGTCTATCGACCGCCTCTCGGACCGGGGGTCCGGGTCGATGACGGCGTCGTCGAGGGCTGCGAGGTATCGAGCCACTACGATCCGATGATCGCCAAACTGTCGACCTGGGCGCCGAACCGCGATCATGCATTGGGGCGCATGCGGGCCGCGCTGCGAAGCTACGAGATCGCCGGCATCGCACACAATATTTCGTATCTCTTGCATATTCTGGACAATCCCGGCTTCGCCGCGGGCCGCTATGACACCGGCCTGGTTGAGAGCATGGGTCCGTTTGAACCGACGCACGCGGCAGAACCGATGGCGATGGCGCTGGCGGCCGTTCTGGAGCACCGCGAAGCGAACGGCCGCCGTCCACAGCCAACCCAGGACACGAGCGAATCGGCGTGGGCAGCAGCGGCTCGCCAGTGGGGGCTGCGACGCGGCTAAGCGTGGGCCTGGAGTGGGGCTGGAGTGGGGCTGGAGTG
>CALGHC010000808.1 GCA_937915965.1 uncultured Myxococcales bacterium | reverse complement strand
CTTCGCCGCCGGCCGTGTCGGCGACCACCGCGTCGGCGCCGCTGGCCGACTGCGGCGCGACACCATCGGCCACCGAAGTCACCGTTTCGGCGGCGCGCCATTCGCTGTCGATGCCGAGGACCTCGATAGCGCTGAACTCCGCCCAGACGTCGCGGCCGTTGACGCCACCTGGTTCGCGGACCTGTAGCGCGAACGCGACGTCGCGGAAGGGCGGCGCCGCCAACTCGATGTCGGTCTCGTAGGGGCCGTCGCGGTCGATGACCCGCACTGGTACGCCGTCGAGCAGGATCAGCACGCGAAAGAGTACCTCGGGCAGGTCCTGGCTGAGATGGACACGAAGGCCCTTCTGGGCGGCCTCGAACGTGCGATGCACCCGCAGCACGCCGGCGACCTCTCGGCCGTCGACGCCCCAGCTCTTTGGGCTCTCGAGACGCAGGACACCGGGCGCGGGTCGATCGTCGCGCAGGCCGGCCGAGCGTGGGCTCGCGGCGGTCCACCATCCGGCCTTGCGGACCTCGAGATCCTGCCATTCGGCGAACGCGCTCTCGGCGATCTCGGCGTCGGCGATCACCGCGAATCGAGTGGCGAGACTGTGGCCGGTCGCGACGATGTCGAAGTCCGCGCTGAAGGTGCCGCGCTCGCTCCACATGTGGACCACCGCGTCATCGACGCGCAGCTCGGCGGCGAAGTTCTCCTGCGTCCAGTCCTGCTTGTAGCGCGCGCGGACGCGGTCGAAGGGCGCGCCGACGTGTTCGATCGTGCCCGCCACCGCCCCGGTGGACCAGTAGCCCGGCGGGGCGTGCTTGAGGCGCAGGTGCAGGCCGGCGCGGCCCTCGTCGGCGTCGTCAGGGATGTCGCCGTCGAGGCCCCAGCTGCCCTGCTGGGCGAGCTGCCAGCAGCCGGCGAGTCGGCTCCTGTCGCGATGAACCCGCAGCTCGCTGAGCTCGAGCTGACTAGCCGCGACGACCTGCGCGGGCGAATCGAAGACTACCCGCACGTCGAGATGACCCCCGGCCACATGGGCCAGCTCGTTCGCGTCAATGGGCACTTCGTAGGGCACGTCGCCGACGATCATCCGCAGCGAAGCGCCAGGCCCCAGGTCGCCGATCGTGCGCCAGGTCACCCGGTCAAAGGGCGCACCAAAGTCGTGCCACGCGCGGGCCGTGCCGCTCGCCAGCACGCTCGCCGACGTCGAGGCGCGCGCAGCGAATACGAGGCTGTCGCCCGCCGGTTGGTCGTGGATCAAGCCGGTCGCCGCGGCGCTGTAGCTGTGCCACCAGGGCCCCATCCGGAATCGAATCTCGTCGAGGTGGACGGCCACGTCCTTGTCGACGACCTCGAAGTCCAGCGCTTCGCTGGCGAGACACAGCGTGCTGGCGGCTTGTTCGAAGGTCAGCGCGTCGGAGGCGCTGGAACCCGGCTCGAAGGCCGCGACCTCGATCTTGTCCAAGCGCAGCCGCATCCGGAAGTGGCCGGGACCCAGCTGAGCCACGCCCGTGAGGCGCAGCTCGTCGAACGGCCGCAGCGCCAGCAGCGCGCAGCTCTCGACGATCCCGGCGATCGGTTGGACGAAGGCGCCCGCGTGGCCATGGCGCAGCGAGAGCAGAGATTGGGCGCCAGCGGGAAGGTCGACGGCGATCCCGGCCGCGTCCTGGCGCGACGTCACCCAGATGCCGTCGTCAGAGACCCCGTTCTCACATACGAAGGTTCGCTGACCCAGATCGGTCGTCGCCGGCGTCTGGCTGTCGAGGGCGGTCGCAGCGACCGCGTGGACGACGCCGTTCTTCAGGGTCGCCGGCGTGCTGATCGCGAATCCCTGTCCCGGATGTGCGCTGTGCGGACCGCTGGCTTTCGGCTCGGCGAAGTCGCCGCCGTCGACGCGCACACGCACCGTGACCGGCTCCGCGCTGTCGGGATCCCACGCCCAGCCGCTCATCTCGGCGCAGTTCGCCGCCTCGAGCGCGCCCTCGGGGTCGCAGTGGCAATCCGTTGGGCAGGTCGGGCAGGTCTCGCCGTAGTCGCACTTGCCGTTGCCGCAGCATACCCCGCAGTCCTTGTCGCACGTCGAGCAGTTCTCGCCGTTGTCGCACTTGCCGTTGCCGCAGCACGACCCGCAGTCCTTGGCGCACGACGCGCAGTTCTCGCCGTTGTCGCACTTGCCGTTGCCGCAGCACGATCCGCAGTCCTTGGCGCACGAGGAGCAGCTCTCGCCGTTGTCACACTTGCCGTTGCCGCAGCACGATCCGCAGTCCTTGGCGCACGAGGAGCAGTTCTCGCCGTTGTTGCACTTGCCGTCGCCGCAGTAGGGCTTTGGTCCGCCGCCCTTGGGGGTGATGTAGCCGGAGTTGAAGTGGCCTTTGTCGTACGTCCAGTAGCGCCAGCCGTAGTTGCACTTGCCGCAGCAGTTCTCCTCAGAGACGGTGACCTTGTTGCCCTCGACCTTGACCACGTAGGCGACGTGGCCGTACTTGCCCTTGGTCGACGTCGCGATCGCGCCCACCGATGGCTGGCTGTTCACTTCCAGCTTGCCGTTCTTGCCCGCGTATGACGCCCAGGTGTTGGCATTGCCCATGCCCGGCAGCGCCATCTTCCAGTTGCAGCACGCCTGCTCCCAGGCCCACCAGGTGCAGTTGCCGCCGTTGTCGCAGCACGGATAGGGGTTGTTCATGCCGCACTGGCAGTCGTCCTTGGCGTTGCCGCACTGGTAGACCGCGGTGGCGGTTTGCGGCAGCACCCAGCTCACGACGCTCACCGCGCTCACCACGGCGATGGCGACGCAGATGGCGGTGTGCGACCGGCCGCGTCGCTGTGTCGCTGGGCGTGGTTCG
>CALGHC010000807.1 GCA_937915965.1 uncultured Myxococcales bacterium | reverse complement strand
GCGGCGGTGCTCGACAAGGCGCTCATTCAAAAGAACCTGCACCGCGTGCCCAAACAGTACCGGGCGATGGCGAGCCGCATGGACGAGGTGCGCTATCGCCCCTCGATCTTCATCCCAGACTCGCTGATTGTCTCGCCCGCGCTTGGCGACACAGGGCTCTACGGCGTGACCTGGCGGCCGGTCGGCGTGTCCCTGCCCCTGTCGCGGGGAGCGGTGAACTTCGACCTTTCCGCTGGAGTACTTCTCACAGCAGCCTTCATCCACAGTCCGCGTATGACCGAGACCGGCTGGATGGTCTTCTTGCGACCAGGTGTCGACCTCATGGCCCGCCTGGAGATCCCGGTGACCGAGTCGTTCTTGGTCTCAATGGGAGTCGGCGTCCAAGGCTACGTGCCGCAGCCTTGGGGAGGCAGCGTCGTGGAGATCCCAGAGCTGACCGAGGCGGGCCTCGCGAACGCCGTCTGGCACATGGGCCAGGCGTTCGTGATGCTGCATTTCCGCTTTCCCTATGAGGTCGCGCTGTAGGTAGCGCGGCGCTCAAGGCAGGTCGCGCGGCACACGAGCGCACCCCGTCACGCCGGCAGATCACCGAACGGCGGCGCGCAGTTCGATTCGCCGCCGTGATCTCCCGCGACTGGCTCGATGTGACCGTCGGCCCCGCCAGACGAGGCGAGGCGACCGCGGTGCAAGCGCATCCGCCAATCGACGCCGACGACCTCGTCGAACGTCATCTCATGCCACACGTTGTCGCCCTGAAGTGGCTCCGACGAGACCAACAAGTGGTTGACAAAGCCGGTCTGGGTGGGTGCCTCGCACTCGTCGGCGAGGTGCGGGCAGCTGTCGCGATCGAGACAGCCGGTCTTGAAGGTGCTGAAGCGCAGCTCTTTGCCCGAGCAGGCGGCGACGAGCGTCTGTCCGTCCGTCAGGATCCCGCTGAGCAGGCTTGCGCCCTCGCCGCCTGCCACCGCACCGGCCGCGTCGCAGCGTTTGCGCACGCTGCGCCAGACCTGATCGATGGCGCCGACGATATCTTCGATAGGGGTGCCGCGCCGATGCAGGTCCGTGCGCTGCCCAAGCGCGGTGAGTATCAGATAGAAGAGCACCTCGCTGTCGGTGTCGCCCAGGACGAAGCGGCGCAGGTTGGGCGCGACGCCGGCGACGAGGGCAGCCTTGTGCCGCTCAAAGTCGTGGATCTGACCGTTGTGGGCGAAGATCCAGGTACCGAACTGGAAGGGGTGAGCGTTGAGAGCGTGGATATCGCCAGTTGTCGCCTTGCGGATGTGGGCGATCACAGTCTGAGACGCGACAACGCCCGAGACGCGCCGGAAGATTGCGTCTTCGATCGCTGCCGAGCCGCTCTTGACCACGTGCGGCACGTCGGCGTGGTACCAGGCGACGCCCCAGCCGTCACAGTGGGTGCGACTCTGAACGGCCAGGGCGTTGTCGGCGCCGACCAGGCTGCGGTGAACCTGGCTCTGGATGACTGAGCGAAAGCCAAAGAGGCGGCACATGGCGGCTCCGGTGCGGTCCCAGTCGATGGTCGACCGACCTCGGGTCAGCGACCGACCCGCTGTGAGGGTAGGCGGTCGGCTCGCTGGGCGCAAAGGCGATGGACGCTCGGCGGCCGGCCGGTGGGCGATCAGCTACAGCCGAGGGCCAGGACCCACCGGCCGAATCCTCCCCGGCAGCCGCTGCGACCTGCCCCCTGGACGGCTCCCCGACAAAGAGACATCCTCGGCACCGCCAAGCGCAGCCTCGCGCCACCGCAGACGAGCCCATGCCGAGACCCAAGCCAAACGCCATGACGAAGGCCGACGCGACCCCGCATCCGATCGTCCAGCAGGCCCGCGCCGCGGGCGTGGTTGGTGCGGGCGGCGCCGGCTTCCCGACCTACGTCAAGCTCGGGGCGAAGGTCGACACGTACATCGTCAATGCCGCGGAGTGCGAGCCGCTGCTGTGCAAGGACCAGGAGCTGATGCTGCGCCATGGCGCGGAGATGGTCCGCGGGCTGCAGCTGGCGATGGCCTCGACTGGCGCGCAACGCGGCGTCATCGCCATCAAGCGGCACTACCACGATGCGATCGACGCGCTGACGCCGCACCTGCCAGCGGGCGTCGAACTGTATCTGTACGAGAACTTCTACCCGGCCGGTGACGAGGTCATCATCGTATTCGACGTCACCGGCCGGCTGATCCCGCCCGGGGGCCTGCCGCTGCAGGTTGGCTGCGCGGTCAACAACGTCGAGACGTTGATCAACCTGGCGCGTGCCGCCGAAGGGATCCCGGTCACCCATACGGCGTTGACCGTGGCGGGCGCGGTGCGCCACCCGGTGTCGGCGGTCGTGCCGATCGGGGTCACGGCGCGCGAGGTCCTCGAGCTGGCGGGCGGCCCGACGGTCGCCAACCCCGCGCTGCTCGATGGCGGCGCGATGATGGGCAAGGTGGTCTTCGACATCGACGAGCCGATCACCAAGACGTCGGGCGGCTTCATCGTGCTGCCGCGCGACCATCATCTCATCCGCCGCAAGAGCCGCAGCGACGAGGTCAACGTCAAAATCAGCCGCAGCGCGTGCGACCAGTGCATGATGTGCACCGAGTTGTGCCCGCGCTACCTGCTCGGCTACGCCATCGAGCCCCACAAGGTCATGCGCTCGGTCGGTTTCTCTGGCGAGACTGAGCTCGGCTGGGCGCAGCTCGGCCTGCTGTGCTGCGAATGCAGCATCTGCGATCTCTACGCCTGCCCAGAGGATCTACCGCCCAAGGAGATGTGCGTGCGCTCCAAGCGGGTCTGGCAGGCGACGGGAACGCGACCGGAGCCGCTGATCGGCCTGGGCCGACCGCACCCGATGCGGGACGCCCGCCGGGTGCCGATTCCACGACTGATCAAGCGCCTGGGCCTGGAGCAATGGGACGTGCACGCCCCGATGACCGAGCGCACCGTTGTGCCGACGCGGGTCCGCCTCGCTTTTCGCCAGCACATCGGCGCCCCCACCGAGGCCGCCGTCGCGGTCGGCGACCGGGTCGAGGTCGGCCAGGTGGTCGCGACCGTGCCCGACAGCAAGCTGGGAGCGCCGATTCATGCGAGCATCTCTGGTGTCGTACGCCGCATCGACGAGCGCTACATTCACATTCACGCCGACGCATGACGCCAGGCGGCGCGTGTCCACGAGGTCGAGATGAGCTGGAGAACCGCCGACACCCCCGCCCCGCCGTCGCTGGGTCTGGTCGAGCTGTCGAGCGTGGCCCGCGGCTTCGAGACGACCGACGTGATGCTCAAGGCCGCTGACGTCGAGCTGGTGATGGCCCGCACCATCTGTTCGGGCAAGTACCTGGTGCTGATCGCTGGCGAGCTGGAGAGCGTCGAGGCGAGCATGGAGGCCGGCCTCGCGATCGCCGCCGAGTGCACCGTGGACCAATTCCTCATCGCCGACGCCCATCCGGACGTCTTTCCCGCGCTGGCGTCGACAAGCAAGGCGCCTGCGCGCGGCGCTATCGGCGTCATCGAGTCGTTTTCGGTTGCGGCGCTGGTCGAGGCGATCGACCGGGTCGCCAAGGAAGCCCCCGTCGCAATGGTCGAGGCGCGCCTGGCGATGGCGCTGGGCGGCAAGGCCTATCTGGTCTTCACCGGTGACGTCGACGCGGTCAAGGCGTCGGTCGCCGCCGGCGTCGAGGGCGTCATCGCCCGCGGCCTGCTGGTGAACCAGGTGGTGATCGCCAACCCGCGCGACGAGCTCTTCGAGACCCTGATCTGAGGATTCGAGAGTGCGGGGTACCGGATACTCGCCCGGCACTTGCTCGACGCTTGCTCGGACCTTGCTCTGCGCCCGCCCGGAGCCTGCCATGCCCGCCACCGTCGCACCTGTCGCCACCGCCGGCGTCCCAACTCAACCCTGGCAGCCAGTCTACCGTTGCGCGGGATGCGGAGCACTGGCCGCTGCCGCCGTCGGGATGGCCTTTCGCTGTCCTTCAAGTGACGGCGCCGATCACCTCACCACCCGCACGCTGCCGCTGACCGCGGGGGCCCTGCCCTGGCCGCCACCGGCCGAACCCCAACCGTTCGTGCGCTTTCGTGCTCTGTCCAGCGCCTGGCACGAGTCGGCCCGCGCGGGCATGGGCGACGCCGAATTCGTCGAGCTGATCGAGGACCTCGACGCAGCGGTCGAGCGAGCCGACGGAGCGGGCTTCCGAGCGACACCGCTGATTCGACTCGCTCAGGCCGAAAGCGACCTGGGCGTGGCGCCGGAGGGCCGCATCTTCGCCAAGGTGGACGCCCGCAACGCCGGCGGTTCGCACAAGACGCGTCATCTCTTTGGCCTGATGACGCACCTGTTGGTTCGCGAGCGGATCGTCGAGCGGCAGGGTCTGCCGCGACCGCAGCGACCGCCCCTGGCGATAGCGAGCTGCGGCAACGCGGCGCTGGCAGCCGCCGTGGTCGCCAAGGCCGCCAGATGGCCGCTGTCTGTCTACGTGCCGCCGCACGCTGATGACCGGATTCTCACCCGCCTTGCCGAGCTGGGCGCAACCCTGCACGCCTGCCCAAGGGTACCCGGAGAGGTCGGTGACCCCTGCTACCTGCGTTTCCGCGAGGCGATCGGCGCCGGCGCCCTGCCTTTTTGCTGCCAGGGGACGGACAACGGCCTGACGATCGAAGGTGGAGCGACCCTCGCGTGGGAGCTGGCGTGCCAACTGAAAGAGGCGGCGACCTCGCTCGACGATCTCGTCATCCAGGTGGGTGGCGGCGCCTTGCTGTCGGCGACGGTGCAGGGGCTACGCGAGGTCCAGGCGCTTGGCGGACTGCCTCGGCTGCCCCGGTTCTGGGCGGTCCAGACCACCGGTGCCTGGCCGCTGCGCCGAGCGTGGCAGCAGGCCCTCGACGACATCGCTGAGGCCCGCGCGGCGGCGGGGTTGCCGTTCCCTGGCGTCGAGGAGACGTCGGCGCGTATGCGATGGGTGGCCGACCACTGGGATGACGCCGCCGTCGACTCGGTCCGAGCTGGCATGCGCGCGGACCGCCGTCGCTACATGTGGCCGTGGGAGACCGAGCCGCACAGCGTCGCCGAGGGCATCCTCGACGACGAGACCTACGACTGGCGGGTTTGCGTCGAGGCGATGCTGGAGACCGGCGGCGCGCCCGTCGTCGTCGAAGAGCGGCTGCTGATAGCCGCGAACGAGACCGCCAGCCGCGACGCCGGCACGCCGATCAGCGCGACCGGCAGCGCAGGTCTGGCCGGGGTCCTGCATCTTCACGCTGTCGGCTTGATCAGCAGGACCCGCCGAGTCGGCGTACTGCTCACGGGCCGTGGCTGACGCGCGAGCGTCTTTGGGCGTTGCCTACAGCACACCCGCGAGCCGCTTCTGGCGTCGACCCCGCAGCGCGGGGTGCGACCAGACCGCGGCAAACGCGACGGCCAACAGCCAGATGGCCGACAACACAAAGAAGAGACGGCGTTTGAGTGTCTCAAGCTGCTCATTGCCCGCGTCGACACCGACAAAGACGTCACTGGCCTTGCCGTCGCGCATGACCGGCGCGTAGCCCGAGATGGTGATGCCCCACAGGTCGACGTTGAACGACTCGTCGACGGCCGGCATACCGGTGTCAAAGACCGCGCTCATCGCCGGCAGGTCACGGCCGTCGTAGGGCTCGCCGGGAGGCACCGACTCCTCGTCAGGGCCGATGACGCCGTCGCCGTCCTTGTCCTCCTCCTTCCAGTCCTCGTCGACGACGAACTGAAAGAGGCCACGGGCTGCCGTTCGACGCATCGTATAGGCGAAGCGGATCTCGGGGTTGGCGCGTTTGTAGGCCAACAAGGTCGCATAGGTTCGCTCGAAGGCCGGCGTGCCGATGTCGTCCTCGTCGTGCACCGCGTCCAGGTCTTCGATGGCAAGATCGCGAGCGACGAGGGTCGCGAGCCGCGCCAGCGCGGGCCGAACCTCACGTGTCACCGCGGACGCGGTGAACTGCCAGGTGCCGAGGCCGGCGAGCACGAGCACAAGCGCGGTCAGCGCCGCGGTCCCTGCCAGCGAGAGCGCGTACTGCCGCCGTCGACTGCGCCACTGCAACCGATCCAGAACCTCGTCCATGGTCTGGGGGCGCTCGTCCGGAGCCTTGGCGAGGCAGCGGCAGATCAGGTCAGCGAGGTCAGCGTCTGTGTCCTTGGCGACCGCCCTGGGATCGGGAACCGGGGCGTTGCGGTGCAATTCGGCGAGTGCATCAGCGCTGCGAGCGCGGAACGGCGCCTGCGCCGTCAGGGACACGTAGAGGATGACACCCAGGGCGTAGACGTCGGTGCGCTCGTCGCCGCTGGCGCCGTCCCACTGCTCGGGCGCCATGTAGGCGGGCGTGCCGCGACCGGCTGAGGTGACGTCCCAGGGGGTCGTTGGCTGCTGGGTGAGGTCAAAGTCCTCGAGGCGATCGCCCGCGTCGGACAGCGTCCGCGCGATGCCGAAATCCATCACAGCGACCTGCCGCTCATCGGCCAGCAGCATGATGTTCGCCGGCTTGAGGTCGCGGTGAATGATGCCAGCCCTGTGGGCAGCCCGAAGACCTCTGCACAGCGGTATCGCGAGGCGGCGCACCTCGGCCGATGTGAGCGGCGGGCCGCGACGGATGCGGTCCATCAGGGTCTCGCCGTCGAGGTGCTCCATGCTGATGTAGTGCACGCCGCGGGCCTCGCCGATGTCGTAGATGCGCGAGACGTTGGGGTGGTGCACGGTGTGGGCGATCGCTGCTTCCTTGCGAAATCGCTCCAACTCCTCGCGGCTCGCGCTGCCCTCGGTGAACAAGGTCTTGAGGGCGACGCGGCGACGCAAGAGCACGTCCTCGACCAGATGAACGGAACCCATGCCGCCCTTGCCAAGCTGTCGCAGCATCTTGTAGCGGCCGTGGAGCAGCGCCCCACCGCGAAACGGCGAGTCGGAATCTGCAACGACCGGATTGGCGGTGACGGCTGGATCGGCGCCGGCTGGATCGGCGGTGACCGTCGCGCCTGAATCGGCACTGGTCACCGCTGCGCGCTGCGGATCGATTGGCGGCGCACCGCTCGGGTCGGCGCTGAGCGAGCCCGTCGTCTCGAGAACCGAAGTCGGCCGCACCGGCTGCGCCACCGTCTGGTCGTCGATGGCGCCGGTCGGTGCTTCACCCGAGGCGACCGCCGCCCGGTCGATCACCCGACGGCCCGCGGGGCCTACCGGCAGCGGCGCCGTGGCGTCGTTGAGTTCGTCTTCCTTCGGCTTTCGCGGCTCGGACATCGGCGACCCCGGCGGCGGTCTGTGCCATCGACCTGCGCCATCGTAGAGCACCGAGGCGCGCCAGTCACCCGGTGCCAACCGCCCCCTACCGAAGGCGACAGCCAGCGACGGCTAGCGACGGCTAGCGACGGCCAGCAGCGACGGCCAGCAGCGACGCGGTCCATATCGCAGCGACCGTGCTGCAGCCGAATCGGTGTGCTACGGGCAACCCTGGTCGACGACGACGTTGTCGATGAAGAAACCCTCCGTCGAATTCGAGACGTCGTCGGTGGTGTCGAACATGAAGCGAATTTGGACCACCTGACCGGCGAACGCGGTCACGTCGATGGTCCCCTCGGTCCACTGCGTCGACGCATTCTGTTTGGTCCAGCCGCCGCCGATCACGTCACCGCCCACCAACACGTCAACCCAGGCCTTGTCGTAGCTGGCCCCATCCTCGACGTCGGCCCACATCTGCCAGGTCACTGTCAGCGGCCCGGCGACGTCGGGCAGCTCGATGGGTGGCGAGGTCGCCGTTCCCGAGTTGGTGCCGCCCATGTCGTAGTCGCCGGCCACCGGATCGCCATAGTACAGCGCGCCCGGCGGCGATTTGGCCTGCAGCGACGGCCGGAACTTCTGCCAGCCCAGGCCAGGGCCCTTGGTGTTCACAATCGTCCAACCCTGAAGCGGGGCGTTGTTGTCGAAGTTCTCGGCCCAGACGACCGGATAGCAGCATCCCTTGCCGCCCGCCGGCGTGAAGACGCAGGCATCCTGGACGCAGGTGTCGACGGTGCAGACCGCGTCACCGTCGTCGCAGTCGGAGTCCTGGGCGCAACAACCGAGCATCGCGACGTTCGAGCAGCCACCGGTCGCCGGCGCACACGCATCCGCCGTGCACGGCTTGCCATCGTCGCAGCTCTTCAGCGCGCCCACACACTCGCCCTGCACGCAGGTGTCCGCTTGGGTGCACTTCATGCCGTCGTCGCAGGTCGCCCCGGGGTCGACGGCGCCATGGCTGCACTGCTGTCCGGCGGGAGCTTGCGGGTCGCATGCGTCGGTCGTGCAGGGGTTGCCGTCGTCACAGGCCGCCCCGCTGCCCTCGCAGGCGTCGCCATTGCAGGTGTCGACCTGCGTACACGGATCGCCGTCATCGCATTGGCTGCCGTTGAGGGGAGCGCTGACACAGCCCTGGCCCTGGCACGAGTCATTTGTACACATGTTGCCGTCGTCGCAGTTCTTCGGCGCGCCCACGCATGCGCCGGCCGCGCAAAGGTCGGGCGTGGTGCAACCGTCGCCGTCGTCGCATGGTCCAACCTTGGCAAGTGATTCGCATATCTGGCCTTCGCCGCAGCTGTCGCTGGTGCAGGGGTTGCCGTCGTCGCAATCGGCCGCGTCGGCGCACGAGAGGTCCTCGATCTCGAAGTGCGACAAGAAGGGGCCAGCGCCGACCGCGTCCTTGCAGTTGTCCGTGCCGAAATGGAAGCGAAGGTGGACCTTTGTGCCGGCGTATTCGGCCAGATTCACCAGCGCGGGCAGCCAGTTGCCGATGTCTTCGCTGAACCATTCGCCGACGATGGACCACGCCTGGCCGTCGGTGCTCGCCTCGAGGACCAGCACCCCGGAGGCATCCTGTTTCCACGAGCCGTTGAGGAGGAACCTCGCGACCAGTCCGTTGCCGACGACGGCGGTCGCGTCGATGATCGGCAGCACGACGGCGCCCCCGACGGCCGAGACCAGCGGTGGGCACGAGATCCCCGTGCCGTCGTTGAAGTTCAGCGAGCAGGGGCCGTCGAGCGGCAGCGGTGTGGCGGGGGTCGCGTCGAAAGCCCAGAACGGCCCGGGCTCGCCTTGCGGCACACTCCATTTCAGCAAGCCCTGTTCGCCGCAAACGAAGTCCTGGGTGTAAGGCACCTTGACCTCGGCGTGGCAACCCTTCTGGTGGGAGTAGAAGCACTGGCCGGTCAGCACGTCGCAACCGTCGACCGTGCAGCTGTCGCCGTCATCGGGACAGTCCGCGGCTTTGGCGCACTGAACCACGTCGGCGTGTTCAATGCGCAGGTCGTCGACGAACCAGCCAGCGGTGCCATTGCTGATGCCGTCGGTGGCCTCGAAGACGAAGCGGAAGCGGATCATCTTGCCGGCGTAGTCCTTGAGGTCGATGGCCTCGGGCGCCCAGACCTTGTCGCCCTTGTGGTTGTCCAGGAGGAAGACTGTGATGTCCTTTTGGAAATCGTCCGAGGAGATCTCGACGCGCCGCTGGTCGTATGTGCCAGCGACCTCGACATCCTGCCAGGTCCAGAACATCAGCATGTTGACGCCGCCGGGCGGAATCTGCGTGGGTGGCGACGTGACCGAACCGGTGTTGGCGATTCCGTTGTCGTAGTTGGTGCCGTTGTTGTAGTTGAGCGAGCAACCTGGCGAGTGGAAGCCGGCCGGGTCGGGCGTCGCGTCGACGTGCCAGCCGAGTGTCGGCTCCGAGTTCGCGGGCTCAAAGACCCAACCGGGCATCGCCCCGCAGTCGATGGGATCCTTGATCACGACCGAGACGTCGCACTGCGAGACGCCGTGGCTGCACGTGCCCGAGATGCAGCGGGTGGCGGCAGTACACGGGTTGTTGTCATCGCAGGGGGTCTGATCAGCCGCGGCTACGTGGGAGCACACTGCCGTGACCGCGTGGCAGGAGTCCGCGGTGCACGGGGCGCCGTCGTCGCACTTTGCCGCGCCGACACACTCGCCCGCCTTGCAGGCGTCTGAGATCGTGCAGGAATCACCGTCGCTGCACAACGACGCGTCCGGCTTGACAGCGAATACGCAGCCCTTGGCGGGGTCGCAGGAATCCGCGGTGCAATCGTTGGAGTCATCGCAGAGCTGCGGGGCGATGCCAACGCAGTTGCCGGCTTGGCATTCGGACTCAGACGAGCACGGGTCGTCGTCGTCGCACTCGCTCTGAGAAGGCGCATGGAAGCAGCTGCCGTCACAGCTGTCGTCCGTACAGATGTTGCCGTCGTCGCAAGCGGCGTTGTTCTCACAGGCCTTGCCCACGTCGGTCCAGACCGCAGCGTCGTCGAGGAACCAGCCATAGCCTGTGCTGGGGGGACAGGACTCCGACTGCACCACGAAGCGGAGCCGGACCTTCTTGCCTGCCCACTCGCTCAGGTCGATCACCAACGGCGTCCATTGGCCACCACCTTGGTCTTCGGGCAGGTAGATCTCCTTGGCGATCGAGCTGAACCCAGTGTCGGAGATCTGAACCCAGCGGCCGCCGGATTGGGGGCCGTGCGTCATGTCGTGCCACGACCAGATGGTGAAGACGGCCGCTGTGGCGCCGGAGAGGTCGAAGGCCGGCGAATAGACTGACCCAAAGATATGATCGGCATCTGGCGCACACATGTAGCCCATGCCGTCGTTGAAGTTCAGCGAGCAGCCCGGCGAGAGGAACCCCGGTGGGCTGTGTGAGGCGTCGACACGCCAGCCAAGCTCGCCCTCGCCGACGACAGGCGCGAAGCCCCAGCCCGCAATCGCGCCGCAGTCAAATGGGACGTCCGCCAGCTTCGAGCAGGCCTGCGGCGCACCACCAACGCAGCTGCCCGCAGCGCAGGCCTCGCCGGCTGTGCAAGCGTCACCGTCTTCACACGGTTCGGCGTCGGCGAGGTTCTTTGCCGCACAGTCGCCCAGAGCGCAGGTCACCTCGACGCACGGACCGCCGTCCGGACAGGCGGCGTGACCACCACATTTGCCCTTCGCGCAGGTGTCGAGCTGCGTACAGGCGTCGCCGTCGTCGCATGTGGTGCCGTCTTCGGCGACCTGATGTGTGCAGCCCTTGGTCGGATTACACACGTCGATAGTACAGGGGTCACCGTCGTCGCACTCCGCGGGCTGTACGCCAACGCACGCCGCCACGGAGCAGGCCGACGCGCTGGTGCACGGGTTGGCGTCATCGCAGGGGATCTCAAGCGGTTCGACTCGGCACTTGCCGGTGACACATGCCTCGCCGGTGCATGGGTTGCCGTCTTCGCAGTCCCCCTGGTCCTGGCAAGCGGCGACGACGTCGGCAAAGATCGACAACTCGTCAAAGAAGAACCCAGCCAAGCCGGCCTGTTGACTGCTCCAGGCCGCGCACGGTCCGCCGGTGAGGCGGATGCGCACGCGGATCTTCTTTCCACCCCATTTGGCGAGGCCGACCATGAACGGCGCGAAGCCCGTCGGGCTGCCGCCGATCACCTGGGGCAAAACGAGGGTCGGTGGTGTGGCGAAATTGTCTGCCGAGATCTCCATGTCGAGCTGGCCACCGCCACTTGGACCCTGCGTCGACCGCGCCGCCAGCATGCGGCCGATCATCATGGCCTCGGTGGCGCCGGTGAGGTCGATCTCCGGCGACGTCGCGACGACCGTGGCCTGCTCCTGGCCTGGGCCGCATGCCAGATCGATCCCGTTGTTGGCGTTCAACGAGCACGCCCCGGTCAAGAAGGCCGGCGGCGACGGGGTGGCGTCGACCGCGAAGCCGAGCTGGCCAGCGATCGGCGGCGGGTCGAAAGACCAACCGGCCAGCTCGCCGCAGTCGAATGGATCGTAGCGGACCACCTTGCAGGGCCCCGGCTTGCCGACGCACTCTCCCTGGCCACTGCACACATCGTTGACGCAGGGGCCGCCACATTTGTCGTCGGTTGTGCACGGGTTGCCGTCCGAGCACGAGGTACCGCCCGGTGCCACCTTGTGACCGCAGCTGCCGTAGAGCGGGTCACAGCTGTCGATCGTGCAGCCGTCGCCGTCGTCACACGTCGGCGCGCCACCGCAAGCGCCGGCCACGCAGGCGTCGTCTTGGGTGCACTTGGAGTCGTCGTCACACGACGTGCCATCAGCGGCGGGGCTGTGCACACAATCGCCGGTCTTCTCGGTGCACGTATCGGCCGTGCAGGCGTCGCCGTCGTCGCACGGTTTGACGAGGTAAGTGCAGATGCCTTGCTCGCACTTCTCAGCGGTGCATGCGTTGCCGTCGTCACAGCCGGCGTTGTCCCCGCACTGCGCGTCGAACACCGCGAAGTCGTCAATGAACGGACCGCTGGTGTCGTTATGCAGGCAATCCGATGTCTGGAAGAGGAAGCGGATCTGGAAGTCGTTGCCGATGACCAGATTGCCGACCGGCAGGTGGATCAGATCCCAGCTCGTCGTCGCGTGTTCGTATGTCTTGAGAGTCACCCAACCGGACCCTGAATTCGCGACCTGCACCGACAGCTGGTCGTAGCTCCCTTCCTCCCATTCGCCTGAGAGGCGGAAGCGCACGATCACGCCGGCATCCTGCGGCAGCCCCTTGCCCGCCAACATCGGCGATGTTGCGGTCCCGTTGACGCCGATCACGTTGCCGTTGGGGCAGTCGAACGTCGTGCCGTCGTTGAAATTCAGCGAACAATCCGGGCTGTAGTGGCCGGGCGCGGCGGGGCTGCTGTCGATATTCCAGGTCACCGCCGGCGGCGGGCCGGAGCTCGGTGGCGGCGCGAAGGTCCAACTCGCCGTCTCGACGCCGTCGCAGACGAATCCGGCCGCGTACGGCAGCGGATACACGCCGCTGCAGCCGGGTGTGGGCGAATGGGTGCAGTCCCCCTTGCCCGCCACGCACGCGTCCTTGGTGCACGGATCCGCGTCGTCGCAGTCGGCCGGCTGGCCGATGCAGACTCCGTCCGTACACGCGTCTCCGACTGTGCACGGCTCGCTGTCGTCGCAGTCGTTGTCCTTGGGCTGGGTGCTGCAGTCGCCCAGGACGCATCCGTCGCTGGTGCAAGGGTTGCCGTCATTGCAGTCGATCTCCGGCCCCGCCGCGCAGGCGCCGCCGGCGCAGACGTCGCTGGCGGTGCACAGATCGCCGTCATCACAAGGGACCGAGTTGGCCACGGTCGTGCAAGCCCCGACCTGGGCATCGCAGGCGTCGTCCGTGCACAGGTTGCCGTCGTCGCAGACGGTCAGCGCGCCCGGCAGGCATACGCCGTTCTCGCAAGCGTCGTCGTTGGTGCAGCCGTTGCCGTCCTCGCAAGGGGCGACGTTGTCCGTGTGGGTGCATCCCTGCGCGAGGTCGCAGGCGTCGTCCGAGCAGGGGTCGCCGTCGTCGCAGTCGACCGTGGCCACAACCGCGAGCCCGACGCAGTCGCCGCCCGTGCAAGCGTCCGCGGTCGTGCAGGCGTTCTTGTCATCGCAGTCGCCGTTCTCGTTGATGGCCTCCATGCCACACGTGCCGGAGACCGGGTCACATGCAGCCGCCTGGCAGCCCTCCACCTCGGGCGCGCACGGCACGATCGTCGCGGGGTTGACGACGCAGACCCACGGCACGTCGGTCTTGGCACAATACAGGGTGCCGTTGCACAGGTCGTCGTCTTCGGCGAAGGCGCAGTCGCTGTCGAACCAGCAGGTACATGCGTTGGCGCCGGCCGTGCAGATACCCGCGTCGCACGCGTCCTCGGTGCAAGCGAAGTCGTCGAGATCGCAAGCCACGCCGGCGGGAACATCGCCCATCTTGCAAGCGCCGTCGGTCGGGTCGCAGGTCGACTTCGTGCACTGCGTGTCGTCGACGGAAGAGCAAGCGATGATGCTCGCCGGATTGACCGTGCACAGCTTGGTCGCTGGCTCGCAATACAGCGTCCCGTTGCACAGGTTCGCGTCCTCGGCGCCAGCGCAATCCGCATCGGAATCGCAACCGCACTGGTTGGTCGCCGGCGCGCACACGCCCCCGGCGCAGGAATCAATGTTGGTGCACAGGCTGCCGTCCGCCTCGCAGGGCTTGCCCTCGTTGACGTTGTGCAACGCGCACGCGCCGCTCTCGATGTCACATTGGTTCTGCGAGCAGGTCGTGTCGTTACCGGTCGAGCAGACGACCACCGTGGCGGGGTTGATTTCGCAGGCGTCTAGCGCCGTGTTGCAGTAAAGGCTGCCGTTGCAGGGGTTGCCGTCCTCGAACTGCGCGCAGTCGGCTTGGGTCTTGCAAGCGCAGTCGCCCACGCCGGCCGCGCAGCCGCCGCCCTTGCAGGCGTCGTCCTTGGTGCAAGACAAGCCGTCCTCGCAGGGAGTGCCGTCGACGAGCGTCTTGGTAGCGCACTCACCGGACTTGGGGTCGCAGCCGGTCGCCTCGCAGGCACCGTCGCTGGCGGTCTGGCAGTAGACGATGGACGCCGGATTGTACTCGCAGTCACCGCTGACCTTGTTGCAAAACAGCCCGCCATTGCAGAGGTTGTCGTCGTCGAACTTGGCGCAGTCCGCGTCCACGTTGCACTCGCAACCGTCGATCACGCCGAGGTAGCAGGTTCCCTTGCCGTCGCACGTGTCCTTGGTGCACGGGTAGCCGTCGACATCGCACGCTGTGCCCTTTGATGCGTCCTGGGCGGCGCAGCTGCCTGTCGTCGAGTCACAGACATTCGCCTGGCACGACAAGCCGGCGAGGTCGGGGCAGACCACCACGGTCGCCGGGTTGACGGCGCACACGTAGATCTCCTGCGACTTGTCGCAATACAGCGTGCCGTTGCACGCGTCGTCGTCCTCAAACGGCGTACAATCGTCGTTGCTCTCGCACTGGCAGCTGCCCTCGCCGACGCAGGCGCCAGCCTTGCAGCCGTCGTTCTCGGTGCACGCGTTGCCGTCGCTGCAGTCCGCGCCGTCGGCCTGGGCCACTCCCTCGCACAGGCCGGTCGCCGGCGCGCAAGCCGTCTGAACGCAGTCGGTGTCGTTCTCTGTCGGGCAGGCGACGATGGTCGCCTCGTTGATCACACATGCGTGGGTCGCAGCGTCGCAGTACAGCGTGCCGTTGCAAGCGTCCCCGTCCTCGAATTCCGCACAATCACTGATGTCTTTACATTGGCACGATGACATGCCCGTACAGACGCCTGTCTCGCAATGGTCGTCGGCGGTGCAACTTTCGCCGTCGTCACATCCGGTACCGTCGGCGAGCGTGTCGGCGACGCACAGGCCATCGTCACCACAATGTGCGTCGACGCAAGCCGCCCCGAAGAGCGGGCATTCGCTGTCAGCGCTGCACGTCACGGACAGCTCAAGTCCGTCCGCCAGCGCGACATCGATGCCGCTGCCGTCTTCGAGGCCTGGCGCCTCCACGGTGGTCTCGCCGGTGCAACCAGCTTGGGCGAACACCGCGGCCGCGGCCAGCGCGAGAATACCGACTCTTCGCGCAATCGCGCGACGATCCGTTCCAACTACCATCTTCGTCTCCTGGAGTACGGGCTGCTGCTGCGCCGCGATGCGGCTGCTGAGCGGCCTGGGTGGCGGTCCCTGCGTTGGTCCGTCACGCGCCCGTGTCACGTGTGTATGCCACGTCTGCGGCGGCGGTTGCAACGAATACCGCGCCTCGCCACCGCGCCCTGACGCAGACTTTTCGAAGTCCCTGTACTACCCTCGCGGGGCCAGGCGAGCCACGCTGCAAGCGGTCAGGCCGCCGCCTGGGAGCCACCTTCATGCCGACCGTGCCGACCGTGCCGACCGTGCCGCCCATGCCAACCATGCCAACCATGCCAACCATGCCGACCATGCCGACCATGCCGACCATGCCGACCATGCCGACCATGCCGACCATGCCGA
>CALGHC010000806.1 GCA_937915965.1 uncultured Myxococcales bacterium | reverse complement strand
AGAGTGGTTGGCCGCCCGGCCTCGTACCCGCCGCCCTGCCCGACCTCATGCTCATCGTGCCAATCTCGGACCAGGAGGCCGTTCTGGTCGACGCCGAGGGGGCATTGCACCGGCGCGGTCCCACCTCGGTGGTCAGTGACGGTCCCGAACGGCGGGATATCAAGCCCCGCGCAGGCAGCCGCCTTGGCGACGGCCGCGTCGTCCTGATCGGCGATCCTGGCCTGTGGCTTGGTCCATTCCTGACCGTACCGCAGATCGCGCTGCCGCTAGGTAGCGGCAACCCGATGAACCTCGAGATCGCTTGGAGCGTAGCCCCTGGGCCGATGCCGTCGATGTCGCGTGTGCACATTGAGGGCCAGGGCTTCCCCTTTTGGTGGCTCTACGTCGCCGGTGACGTGACCAGCGTGACGCTTCCCGACTACCAGGGCCTGCAGGGATTCGAGGTGCTGCCGACCTACCCAGGGCTGAGCTTCGTCGCCCGCGTCGATCGAATCTATGTCCCCGATCTGTCGATTGACGCCTTCTCGACCTTCAAGGTTGAGTTCGGCCGATGGCGATCGTGGTCGTCTGCGGCGAAGTCATTCAATAAGTAGACAAGACTCGACGCCGCGCGCCGACGCGCGACGACGCGCGCCGACACGCAACGACACGCAACGACACGCGCCCGGCCAATACCGAGCGCAGCGTCGGGACGCAGGGAGAGCGAGACCATGACGACGCGACGGTTGCAATCCGCCGACGAGCGGGTCCTGGCGGCGGCCTGCGCGGCAGCCGTCCTCTTCGGCCGCGACGACCGGATCGCCTTGGTCGCGACGGGCGCCGACCGGCGACGATTCCTGCACGCGATGCTGAGCGCCCACGTGGCCGAGGTCGCCGACAACGACGTGCGCCGCGCGACGCTGTGTGACGCCCAGGGCCGCATGACCGCCGTCGTCGAGCTTGTCCACGACGCAGATCGGATCGTGCTGTGGTGCGACCGCCGCGACTCGATCGCGCTTGTTGACGCGCTCGAGCGCTTCGTCATCACCGACGATGTCGCGTTCGCGCTCGACGAGGAGCTCGCCCTGGTCAGCGTGGTCGGCCCTCGAGCGCTCGTGTGCGTGGCCGCCCTCGGCATGCCGGCGCCTGACGAGGGACGCAGCCAACCATGGCATCTCGCCGGCGAGCCGACGGTCACCGGGCAAACCTGGCTGCGGCATGTGCGCGGGATCGACGAGGGCGCCAGGCCCTGGACGTTGGGATCTGCCGCAGCCCCATTTGCGTCCGGACCGACGCTCGAAGAGGTCCGCTTCAGCCTCGCGCGCAGCGGTGTGCCAGCGCTCGTCGAGGCTCTGTGCGCGGTCGGCGCCGAGATCGGCTGCCACTCTGCCTGGGATGCCCTTCGCATCCTGGCCGGCGAGCCGATCCTGGCACTCGACATCGCCGACGGCAGCACGCCGCTCGAGGCGGGATTGCGTGACGCCGTGGCTTTTGACAAGGGCTGCTACCTGGGCCAGGAGGCCATCGTCATGATGGCCCACCGCGGCCAGCTGCGCCGCCACCTGTGTTGGGTGACACCGCTCGCACCGGGGGTGTTGCCGGCCGCCGGCAGCGAGCTGCGCGACGCGATGGGCAAGCGGGCCGGGACCATGGGCAGCGGGGTGCTGCACGCGGACGGCAGCGGCCGAGGCCTCGCCCTCGTGCAGCGCAAGCGCTTCGCACGGGGTGCGGTCCTGTCTGCGGGGGACGAGTCGGACGGAGCTTCGGTTTGCGTACTGGATACAACGATCGCCGACGCCTTCTCCACGCTGGCTGACGGGGGCGGCTGACCGGGGCGGCCAACGGCGGCCCGGGACCTCGCCCCGGACGTCACCCTGGCTGATCGATGCGCATGAGCGGAGGCACGATGATCATCGGACTGACGGGCACAAACGGCGCGGGCAAGGGTGCAGTGGCGGATCTGCTGGTGGCACGCGGATTCAAGTACACCTCGCTGTCCGACGCGATCCGCTCCTGGCTCGACGACCAAGGTATCGCCGAGAGCCGGCAAGCGCTGACCCAAGCGGGCCGGACGCTGCGCCGCCAGGGCGGGGCCGGCGTTCTCGCCGAGCGGCTGCTGACGAGCTTGAGCGGCGGCGGCGACTACCTCGTCGACTCGATCCGCAACCCCGCAGAGGTGGCGGCGCTGCGTGGCCGCGCGGACTTCCGCCTGATCGAGGTGCGCGCTGACGAGACGGTGCGTTTCGAGCGCATCGTCGCGCGCCGACGCGGCGGTGACGTCGCGACCTTTGAGGCCTTTTCTGCCCAGGAAGCTGCTGAGTTGACCAGCACGGACAGCGCCGGACAGCAGCTGGCGGCGACCGCCGCACTCGCGGACGTCGTGATCGACAACAGCGGGTCGCTCGACGACCTGACGGCAGCGGTTGCCCGGGTACTTGAGACGCTGCGTGCTGAAGGCACCGGCCGCGCCTGAGGACCGCCCCCCGTGGTTCAGCCGGCGAGGCGCGGGTCACGCGGTCCGTCGACGCGCTGGACCGTGACGCCGTGCGCCTCCAGGTATTCGACGCCGTTGCTGCCCATGTAGCCCTCGTGCACCACGATGACGCGGGTGATTCCTGCGTGGTGGATCAGCTTGGCGCACAGCGCGCAGGGCTCACCGGTGACAAGCAACCACGCGCCACGCGTCGCGACGCCGCCCGCAGCGGCGTTGCAGATGACGTTCATCTCGGCGTGATGACAGCCGATCTCCATGCGCGTACCAGACTCGACGCCGTATTGGTCGCGCAGGCACACCTCGCCGCCACACAAGCGTCCGCCTCCGCGCGGACCACCGTTGTAGCCGTCCATCAAGATCACATTGCGCTCGGGATCGAGCAGCAGCGCGCCGAAGGTCCGTCTGGGGCAGTTGGACGCCTTGGCGAGAACCAGGCACTGCTCGACGCGGATCTGCAGGTGCTTGGTCTTCATCGCTCACCACCTTGAGGCCGCGCCGGCCCGGATCGGCGCCGAGAAACGGGCTGCGGCGCTCCGAGGATAGCCGTGGCGACGCGACGTGGAAACTGCCGCGCGGCCCGGACGCATACCGGCGCGATGGCGGGGACTTCGTTCCGGCCGACGCGCCCCCGGGACCGTTCCCTTCCCAAGAGCGCCGTTTTCGGCGACAAGGAACGGCGCCACTCGCCCTTCGCGCAGCAAAGTGAGAATCCCGGCGGGGCCGACACCGGTTGCAGGCCGAGGCGGGCCGGCGCGACGCGCCAGAGCCGCCGGCGGCAAGGCGGAGTCTGGGGCACGAGCGGGCGACCGCGGCTGTGGAGACGAAGGCCGCGTGAAGAGACTGGAACGACAGATCGGCTTGGCATCGGCGATCGCGCTGAGCATCGGCGCGATGTTCGGCATCGGTGCTTTCGTGCTGCCCGGTCCGGCGGCGGGGATCGCCGGCCCCAACGTCTGGCTCGCGTTTGTCATCGCAGGTCTCATCATCATCCCGGGCTCGATCAGCAAGGCCGAGATCGGCACGGCGATCCCGGAGTCCGACGGCGACTACCTGTACATCGAACGCGCGTTGGGCCCGGTCGCCGGCACAATAGCGGGTCTCGGCGTCTGACTCGCGCTGGTCTTCAAGGCCTGCCTCGCGCTGGTCGGTATCGGCCTCTACCTCGCGCCCACGCCGATCT
The DNA here is from genome assembly GCA_937915965.1 of uncultured Myxococcales bacterium. Taxonomy (GTDB): domain Bacteria; phylum Myxococcota_A; class UBA9042; order UBA9042; family UBA9042; genus CALGHC01. The sequence goes on along the minus strand of CALGHC010000806.1, from coordinate 6,096 downwards.
CCGACCTGCTTGGGGCGCGCTTTGGACCCTGGGGCCGCGGAATCGCCATCACCGTCGCGGTCCTCGCCCTGACGTCCGAGGCCAACGCGGGGATCCTGGCGGCGTCCCGATTCCCGTTTGCGATGAGCCGCGACAACCTCGCGCCGTCGATGTTTGCGCGCATCCCCCCGCGCTTTGTCACGCCGGTGAACGCCATCGTGCTGACCGGCGCGGCCATGGCGCTTACGATCGCCACCCTCGACGTCATGCAGATCGCCAAGATGGCGAGCGCCTTCATGATTCTTGTCTTCTCGACGATCAACATCTGTGTCGTCGTGCTGCGCGAGACCGGCATCCGCTGGTACAAGCCGAGCTTCCGCTCACCGGCGTATCCGTTCGTTCAGGTGGCCGGCGTCCTTGGGGGCCTGGCGATCCTCGCGATGATGGGCTGGCTGGCCGTGCTCTCGGTCGCAGCGGTCATCGCGCTTGGCTCCCTATTCTACCTGGTCTATGGCCGGCGCAAGGTGACCAAACGCCACGGCGCGTTGCAGCAGATGGGGCCGCGAAGAGACCTGCTCGACACCTTGCGGCGCCATCCTTCGGGCATCTTCCAATCGGTCGCCAGCGGCGTGGACGTCATCGTGCCCCTGTACGACCGCAGCCCGCCGGAGCCGCTCGTCGAGCTGGCAGCGGCGTTGGGGGCCGGCGGAAGAGTCGGCGTCGTCCAGGTCACTGAGGTGCCGGCCCAGCTGGACGTCGACGCCCTCGACGAGACGAAGCCCGAGGACGTCGCCTTGGAGCGGCGCGCCCACGCGATGGCGGTCCAGATCGGTGTGCCGATGGACTGGGAGCAGGTGATCTGTCGAGATCTTCGCAAGCAGACCTACGAGATGGTCCTCGACAAGGAACCAAGCTGGGTGCTCTTCGAGTGGCAGATTCAGCGCCGCAACGCCGTCCTCGTGCGCAACCCGTTTGCGTGGCTGTACAACCACCTGCCTTGCAATGTGGCGGTCTTCAAGGACGCCGGCATTCGCGTCCTCAAGCGGGTCCTGGTCGTCGCGGAGGCAAGCCCCCACGACGATCTGGTCGCTCGCACAGCGGACCGGATCGCCGACCTCGCCAATGGCCAGATCACCTTCGCGCGCTACGCCCCCCAAGGCGCCGGACCCGATCACAGCAAGGCGGTTCGCAGCTACCACCAAGCCCTCGCTGCCCGGTGTCGGTCCAAGACGAGGCTCGTGGAGGTGGTTGGTCACCGCCGCCTGGACGCGATGGTCGAGCTGACCGCGCGTCACGACCTGCTGCTGATCGCCGAGCCGCCATTCAGCCGGTGGTCGAGTCTGCGCACCAAGACCTGGGAGGACGAGCTCACGAACGGTGCCCTATGCAGCGTCCTGAGAATCCGGGTTCCGCAGCACGCCGAGGTCGGCGGCGCCGGCGGCGCGCCGCCACCCGGGTCGCCGCCCGGCGAGAAGCTGCTGCCCCAGGTGCTCGACGACGATCTGGTCGTGGTGGGCGCCGACGTCCCGCGCAAACGGATCCTCTTCGAGCGGCTCGCCGACAAGTTCGCTGCCGTCCACGGGGGCAGCGCGACCGACCTGGCTGCCGCCCTGTGGTATCGCGAACAGCAGCAGAACTCGGCCATCAGTGACGGCGTCGCGCTGGCTTTCGCCACCGCCGTCGGTGTCGCCGCCCCCCGACTGGGCGTCATCACCCTCCTCGATGGCGTGGACTACCACCACGCGGAGGGCCAGCGGGTCGACGTCGTGTTGTGGCTGATCTCATCGGCTCCGGACCACCACGCCTACGAGGAGCTGCGCGAAACGCTCGGGCACCTGCTCGCGACGACTGACGTCGCCAACCGCCTGCGGGCCGCCGGTTCGTCGTCCGAAGTGCGCGAAGCCCTGGTCGCGTCGATCGACACAGCCTGGCGCGGCGACGCGGTCCGAGACGGCGTCCACCCCTCGCCGAGCGACGACAGCTGACAGCTGACGGCTGACAGCGGCCATGCGCGGACCGGGCTCCCGGCAAGCGGTCAAGTCTTGGGCAAGAGCGCTTCAAGCACGTCGCGGTACCTCTCCAGGCGGCGCGAGCGCTTCCGCTCCATGGGCAGGCGCTGGCGCCGCACGCCGTCGTAGGCCGCGAACGCGTTGGCGATTGCCGCCGCCGTGGGCACGAGTCCAATCTCGCCAACCCCTTTCGCCCCCATCGGTCCGTGCGGATCCGGCACCTCGATGCCAATCACCTCGACGGGCGGCGTGTCTGCAGCGCTGATCAGCCCCAGGTCACCGAAGCGGAGGGTCTCGGGGCGGCCGCCAATGCAGTCGAGCTCTTCGCTCAGCGCGTAGCCGATGCCCATGTGGACGGCACCCTCGATCTGACCGGCAAAGAGGGCCGGGTTGACGATGTGACCCGCGTCGTGGGCGGCGACAACCTTGGCGATTCGACCGGCGCCATCGAGAACGACGACCTGGGCGGCGTAGGCGTAGCTGTAGTGGCTCACTATCCGGCCGTCCGCATCCGGCTCGCCTGGGGGGGTGGTCCAGTCGCAGATCCATTCGCCCCGATAGACCCGGCCGACCAGGTTCGCGAGCGATGTCTCGGCGAGGTCGGCCCGCAGGGCAGCGCATGCGGCCAGGACGGAGTGACCGATGAGGCTGGTGGCACGTGATGCGGTGGTCATCCCGGTGACCACATCCGCCGCAGTGTCGGTGACCACCCGAATCGTCTCGGCCGGCACGCCCAGCGCGCCACAGGCGAACTGCTGCGCGACCGTGTTGCAGCCCTGGCCCATTTCGGTCCAGCCGTGGTGCACTTCGATGCAGTCCGCCGACCGGACGACCAGCTTGGCACGTCCGATGTCGGGCCGACCGTTGCCCGCGCCCGTGTTCTTGATTCCCGCCGCCAGACCGGCGTGGCCCGCGGCGCGAAACGCCGGCTCAACGGCCTCAAGGCAAGCGCGCACTCCCACGCCGCCCTCCAAGATCTGGCCGGTTGCCGTCATCCGGCCCTCGGTCAGCGCGTTGTCCCAGCGAATCTGCCATCGATCAATTCCAGCGACCTCGGCGAGCTCGTCGAGGCAGCACTCCATCGCGAAGTTCGCTTGATTTACCCCGAAACCTCGGAACGCCCCGGAGGGCAGGTTGTTGGTGTAGACGGCATGCGCCTCGATATCGACGGCCGGCACATGGTAGGCGCCGGTCGCGTGACCGGCAGCGCGCTCAACGACCTTGGCCCCGACGGAGGCGTAGGCTCCCGTGTCTGCGAGGATGCGCGCGCGCACCGCGAGGAGACCACCCTCGGCGTCGCAGCCGACCGTGTAGACCAGCTCCATCGGGTGGCGCTTGGGGTGAACACGCAGCGACTCCTCGCGCGACAGCTCAAGTCGCACCGGTCGGCGCAGCAACCAGGCCGCCAGAGCGGCGTGGCCCTGCACAGTCAGATCCTCCTTGCCGCCAAAGGCGCCGCCATTGGGCACCTGGATGACCCGCACCCGCTCGCGAGGCAGGCCCAGCAGCCGCGCGATCTGCCGCTGATCTTCGTAGACTCCCTGTCCTTGGGACCACAGCTTGACGCCGTCGTCCTCGTACTCAGCGAGGCAACACTCGGGCTCGAGGAAGGCGTGTTCGACGCGCTGGGTGACGAAAGTACGCGACACGACGTGGGCGGCGCGGTTCAGCGCGCTGTCCACATCGCCGCGGCGGAATTCGCAGCGGGACAGCAAGTTGCCTCCCGCGTGCACCAACGGCGACGCGGGACCGAGCGCAGCGCGCGGATCCGTGACCGGTGGCAACGGATCGGCGTCGACGACGACCCGCGCCGCGCCGAGCCTGGCGGCCTTGCGGGTCTCGGCGACGACCACCGCGATCACGTCGCCGACATAGCGGGTCGTCTCGCCGACTGCGACCAGGGCCGGCCAATCCTCAACGATCAAGCCCAAGTTCCGCTCGCCCGGCACGTCGGCCGCGGTGATGATCCGCACCACACCTTCGGTGGCGTCGGCACCCCCGGTCTCGATCCCACGGATGAGCGCGCGCGGATGGTCCGAGAGGACGAGCGCAGCGTGCAGCATCCCCGCCAGGCGCAGATCTGCGACGAACGGCCGCTCGCCCATCACCAAGGCCCGGGCGTCGACCCTTTCGGCGGCATCGCCCACGGCGACCGCAGCGTCCCGGGCACCTCGGGCAGCCTCGCGGTCGACCTCTCCGCGCAGCCACTCTCCCGCCCTCTCGATGGAGCGAATGATGCCGGCGTAGCCGGTGCACCGACACACATGCTGTTCAAGGGCGTCGACGATGTCTTGCCGCGTCGGTCTCGCCTTGGTCGACAGGAGCATCGCCGCCCGCATGGCGATGCCCGGGGTGCAAAACCCGCACTGCACGCCACCGCCTTCGGCGAACCCCGCCGCGAGCGCCTCGCGCACCGGGGCGGGCAAGCCCTCGAGGGTCAGGACCGAAGCCCCCTCGAGGCGCCGCATCTTGACCGAGCACGAGAGCTGCGCAACGCCGTCAATCGCCACGCAGCAGGACCCGCACGCGGCCTGGGGGGAGCAACCAGCCTTCATGGAGGTCAGACCGGGCCCATCTCGCAACCAGTCGAGCAGCAGCGTCTCTGGGTCGCCATCGAACTGCAGTGGCCGGCCGTTGAGGCGCAAATCCATCGTCTGTCTCCCTGTGATCGCGCGGCTCGCTGCCAGCGTCCAAGCTCATGCGCGGACAAGCACGCTGTGCAACGCCGCCAGGCTTCGCTCGACGCCGTCGTCGTCGACATCGAGGTGGGTCAGCGCCCGATATCGGGGTGCGTCGCCGCTGATCAGCAGGCCGTTTTGCGCGAGCTGGGCGATAAGACCGGACTCGTCGGACTCCGGAGCCCGCGCGAACGGATGACCGGGCTCGAAGCCGAAGTACACGATGTTGGTGTGTACCCGGCCCGGATCGATGTCGACTCCTGGCATCTCGGCGAGCGCGACCGCGATCGCCTCGGCGCGGCGATGATCGTCGACAAGCCTATCGACGTGATGGTCGAGGGCGTACACGCCCGCCGCGGCGAGGATGCCGGCCTGCCGCATGCTGCCGCCGAGCATGCGCCGAAAATGGCGCGCCGCGCGGATCGTCGCTGCAGGTCCGACCAGGACGGAGCCCACCGGGCAGCCCAGCCCCTTGGAAAGGCAGATCGAGACCGTATCGAAGGGCGCCGCGAGCTCGCCGACCGAGCGCCGCGAGGCCACCGCGGCGTTGAAGAGTCGCGCGCCGTCGAGGTGCATCGCGAGCCCCAAGCGTCTCGCCAGCGCGGCCATGCGGAGCACGCAGGGCTGGTCGAGCACAACGCCGCCGCCCGCGTTCCAGGTGTTCTCGAGCGCGACCAGTGAGGTGCCCGGGAATCGGCCGGTATCGCGCGGCCGGAACGCTCCCTGTACGGCGTCGATGTCGAAGCACGCGTCGCGCACCGGGATCGACCGGACTGACAGACCGGAGAGCGCCGCCGGCGCGCCGACCTCATTGTCGGCGATGTGTGCCTGCTGCAGCGTGATGATCTCGTCGCCATGGCGGGTCTGGGTGTACAGGGCGAGCTGATTGGCCATGACCCCCGACGGCACAAAGAGAGCCGCGTCCTTGTGCAGCAGCGAGGCCACCCGCTCCTCGAGGGCAGACACGGTCGGGTCGTCGCCAAGGGTATCGTCACCGACCAGCGCCGCCATCATCGCCTCGCGCATCGCGGCGGTTGGACGCGTGACGGTGTCGCTGCGCAGGTCGACTGTCTGCGTCGCATTGACCGCAACCATGGCCCCCCCCTCTTGGCCTCGTTTGGCCCCTCGGCTCAACGATGGAGCGCCCGAGCGAGTGCGTCAAGCCGGAACGCGGCCGGTCTGAGAGGGCCCGCGTGCTGAACCCGCTGAAACCGCGCCGTACATCGTTCGATGCCGCATGCGGTGCTTGGCAAGCCGCGATGGTTGATCAACACTGCGGCGCGCCGGACACGGCCACGATCGTGACATCGGCCGAACGGAGGCGCTCGACCCGGGTCGCGGTGAGAACGCCGCGAGCAGCGCAACAGCTCAGGCGAGCCGCCGTGTGGGCGGTGGCCCATCGGTCCCAACGGGCAGCCAAGAACGAGAGG
>CALGHC010000805.1 GCA_937915965.1 uncultured Myxococcales bacterium | reverse complement strand
TGTGGGCTCTGCGGGCTCTGCGGGCTCTGCGGGCCTCGGCGGTGTCGCTGACCAGCTGTAAGATCCCGTGCCCGTAATCGGCAGCCGCAGCGAAAGGCGACCACGCGGCCCCAACCAGTCGACAGTGCGTTGCTGGGCGTCGAGGCGCGGCAGGGCAGTGATCTCCCCCACGCTGAGAGTCGTCACGAACGTCACCCTCGAACCGCGGGCGAAGTACGACGCGGTCTGACCCGTCAGTTTCGCATGCACCGCCAACGGCTGGTCATCGGCGCTGACCTGAGTCTCGATTCGCAATCCGGCGGTCTTCCGTTCGGGCCAGGTCGCCCGCAACAGCCCGTCCTCGACGGAGCCCGCGACCCCGCTCGCCAGCCGGAAATGCTGTTGATAGTCATGCGTTTGATCGGACGATAGCTCGTCGACAAGGAGGACCGACGCGGCATCGACTCCATGGATCACGGTGCGGCGGTGAATGACGCCCCTGTAGAGCAGCGATTCGCCTTGGACGACAGACAGCTCAGCAGCGCTCGCTCTCTCATTGGGCAGGTCGGCGAAGGTAATCCTCGCGCCACCCAGAGGCTGTGACCGCGAATCCACGGATACGGTGTTCTGATTGGCCGTGCCGATGACGACCGCGCGCTGCGCTCCGAGGTCGTAGCTCGGATAGCCTGGGCCGCTTAGCAGCGGTCGACCCGCGCCGAAGAGGGTGACGGTCAGGGCATCGTGTTGGGCGTGTGCCCGCGACATGGGTCCAGCCTTGAAGACGACCATCAGCGCGGCCTCAAGGGTCCACGAAGGCGCTGGCGTACGCAGAATGAAGTAGCCGGCATCGGGCCAGACCTCAGCACCCGGTCTGTTCGGCGGGCCACTGCCGGTCACGGCGGCTTTGAGGCTGGCGATCTCCGGCCACCTCGGCAGCCGGTCAAATGGCCAACTTGTGACCGATCTTGTCGCGCCGATCGTGTCACCGATGATCGGCAGCGACCGATCAGGCTGCAGCATGGCCTGGCTGAATCCGATCATCTTGCGCGCACCCGCTTCGATGCCGGGCGGCACCGAGACCCCTGCCAGCTCGCAGGCAGCCACGAACCAAACGAGCTGCTCCATACCAAACCAGTGATAGCCGGTGGCCAACTCCAAGGACGCCCCGCGGCTCGTGACGCTCTCTTGGACGTAGCGGTCGGTGCGCGCGAGAGCCGTGTCTCGCCACCGCCCTCCCTGGTCGAATTCTGGGTATCCGAGGGCAATCGAGAGCAGGGCCGCGTTTTGCATCATGCCGTGGTTGGTCGTCCAGGTGTAATGCGCGTCGTCCATGAGTCGGTCTGCGTGTTGGATCAGGCTGGTGAGAAAGACGCGTTCCTGCTCCCGCGACACCGCTCCGGCCTTGCGCAGCGTGTCCATGAGCCAGATCTGGGCCTGGATCCGGTGCGATGTGGTGTCGTCGTTCCAGGCGAATCGACTCCAGTTGGGCCACACCCTGTTGCCGGCCCGCCATTGGTCTACGTAGGCAATGGCGAAGGCGATGACCGCATGCAGCTCGGTGGTGTCGGGCGAGTTCAGCAGTTCAAACAGCACCTCGTGGCGCTGCAGCATGAAGGCGCCCTTGCCACGCAGGTCTCGCCATTCGATCGCCTCGCCCGGCGACCATCGGTACACCCAGCCCTGGTCTGCGTCGCCCAGCTTTCCATCGAGCAGAAGCCGACGGACTCGTCTTGACTCCTCGGGCGCCGAGTCCCACAGGGGCTGCGGCAGCAGGGCCACGGCGCTCGGGCGCGCGCGCGATCGGTCCAACAACGCGTCGAGGGCAGCGATGTCTCCGGAGGCGCGCCTGATCTCGAGGAGCTTGCGCCCGTCTGGGTGGCTCTCCTCCAGGCGCGAGAGGAGGTCGACCTGGTTGATGGAGACGACATACCAGTTGAATCCAGCGCCACACAGGCCACAAGAAGCCACGACACCGGCAATGACCCTGTATCGATGGCCCCAGATCCAACTTCTCACGCGACCACGGAACGTCAGGCCGACGGCTGCCGCCCCCACCAGAATCGTCAGGGCCGACGCCGGCCACAGACTCAACCGCACCAATTCGTTGTTGATGGTGCCGTCTTTGGCCAGGAGCGCGCCCAGAACGGGCGGACAGAGGAGCGCTCCGGCGAGCATCGACCCAAGCCCAAGGAGGCCAACCCAGGCGAGCGGACGCTCTTTTTGTGCGTGGTCTGTCATGCCGCATGCCCGTGGTTGCTGGTTGCCCGGCGACCCGCGGGAGAGTGCAGCCCTCCTGCAGGGAACGCAACGCTTCTCATCCGCCGCGGTTGCATCCACACTGCGGCGCTGTCGCTGCCGGCCGATGAAGACCCCGGCCGGCTGCGCCAGACCCGGGCCTGCCCCGCTGACCGGTCGTCGCAGCAGCCCTGGCGGCTCACCGTACTACCCATCACAACCCTGATCGACGACCATCGCGCGCCGCTAGGTCGTCGTCCCACCGCGACCCGACGAGCCAACCCTCGGGAGCCACCGTCATGCAGCGAGTTCGCTCAACCGTCCGCATCGCCGCCTTGTTCGTCGCGATGCGCCTGACCGCCGCTTGCGCTGGCGCGTCGGACGTCGCCCCGGTCGGCACACTCGGCGACTCCGCTGCCCAGACCGTCGATGCCGACTCCTCCGCAGCGACCGCGCCCGATGACGGACAAGCGATTGCCGAGGACACCAGCGTGCCTGACCAGCCTCCGTCGCCCTTGGAGTTGGCCGGCCAGGTCGACTCCACCAATCTGATGAGCTCCATCGCCGCGTTGGAGGGCTTCGGAACACGCCACACCGACACGGATGGCGACGACAAGGCACGTGACTGGCTGGTGGAGAGGCTGAATGCCCTGGGCCTTGCCGCCGACCTGGACACCTTCGCCGCGGGCACCTCGATGGCGAGCAACGTCATCGCCCGCAAGCCTGGCGTTGAGGATGCGACGGTCGTCTACATCTTCTCGGCCCACTACGATTCCACCTCGTCGACGCCAAAGACCTTCGCCCCCGGTGCCGACGACAACGCCTCGGCAGTGGCTGCCGTCCTCGAAGCAGCCCGGATCCTGGAGCCCGTGGCGTTCCGACACAGCCTGTGGTTCGTGTTCACCGCCGCGGAGGAGCAGGGCAGCCTGGGCTCACAGCACATGGTCAGCTGGCTCAAGGATCAGGGGGTCAATGTGCAGGGCGTGATCGCTCCCGACATGATCGGCTATTGGCCGCTGGGCGACGACGATCGCCTCGACCTGCTGGGCGACAAGGGTTCCAAGGAGCTCGTCGACTTCACCGCCGCCATGGCTGATGCGCTGGGGCTTCCCTACAAAATCTGGATTCATCACGACTATTGCTACGGCGATGACCACACGTCGTTCCAGGAAGCCGGCTTCGCCGCGATCTCGCCGATGGACTGCGTCGAGGCACACAACGTGGCGGCGTCGGGAGAGAGCACGCCGCACTATCATCAGACCAGCGACACCTTGGCTACGCTGAACATGCCATTCACGACGCGGGTCGCGCAGGTGTTGGTGGCGACCCTCGCTGCGCTCGGAGTGCCGGTCGCTCCGTAGGCGCCCCTTGCTGCGCTCGGGGCCGGTCGCTCAGTAGGCTGTGGGCGGCGCGCGGCACGCGGCCCCGTCTGCCCCCGTGGTGATCGCCGCGTCGACGTGTTTGCTGGCGGTCGCTTTGGGCTGTCGTGGTCGCTGAGGCCGCCGTGGACGCCGCGGCACCTCGCGGCTATCGTGGCCGCGTGAGCCGGCTAGGTGCACAGGGCACAACGGGCGCACATCGGCCACATTGCCACAGCGTCTGCGGAGCCAGCCATGTCTTCCCCGCCCCTGGCATTCGTCAAGCTGCACGGCATCGGCAACGACTTTCTGTTCGTCGACGGCCGCGACCTCGATCTGGACCTCGCCGGCGCCCCAGGGGCTTGGCTGTGTGATCGCCATGAGGGCATCGGCGCGGACGGCGTGCTCATCCTGATCGGCACACTCGCCTCCCCCGAGATGCGGGTGGTCAACGCCGATGGCTCGATCGCGCAGATGTGCGGCAACGGCCTGCGCTGTTTCGCCAAGGTGCTTGGCGACGACTACCTGCCCGGCGCGGACGAAGTAGCCGTGATCACGGGCAAGGGGACGTTGGGGTGCCGACTGTGGCGCGGCGCCGACGGGCGGGTTGAGCGCGTGACCGTCGATATGGGCGAAGCCAGCTTCGACCCGCGCGTGGTGCCGCTCGCCCAGCACGTCGATGTGCCGTGGATCGAAGAGGCGGTCGCTTTGGAAGGCGTCGACGGCCGCCAGATTCGGGTGACCGCCCTCAACACCGGAAATCCACACGGCGTCGTCTTCGAGACAGTGGATGCCGCGACTCGACTTCGCGTCGGTCCCGCCTTGCACGACAACCCGCTCTTTCCCGCCAAGGCCAACATCGAGTTCGTCGACGTGCTTGTTTCAGGCGCAGATGGCCGTCCGCGGTTGGCCGTCGAGGTCTTCGAGCGCGGAGTTGGCTGGACGCGAGCCTGCGGAACTGGTGCCGTGGCGGCCGTCCTTGCGGCGGTGCGAACGGGTCGAGTTGCCGCAGGTCAGGATGTGGAAGTGCGCCTGCCAGGCGGATGGCTGCAGATCGCCGTCACGCCACAGCTGCGCGCCACGATGACCGGCCCCGCCGTTGAGGTATTTCGTGGCGAAGTCTCGCTGCCGCCGCTCGTTCGGATCTAGCCGGGCGCTATCCCTGCGCAACCGGCGCCGCGACGCTGGCCTCAGTGGTCGCGCCGTTCGTAGGCTCGACGGGGAGGGCAAAGGCGACCTCGCGGACCTTGGCTTCGATGCGCGCGCGCAGCTCTGGCTCTTCCTCAAGCAGCTGGCGCACCTTCTCGCGGCCCTGGCCGAGGCGCTCGTCGTCAAAGCTGTACCAGGCCCCCATCTTGTCGACGATACCCATGTCGACCCCCTGATCGATCAGATCACCGACCGCGCAGATGCCTTTGCCGTAGAGGATGTCGAACTCGACCTGGCGGAAGGGCGCTGCGACCTTGTTCTTGACGACCTTGAGGCGGGTGCGGTTGCCGAGCACCTCTTCGGCCTGCTTGATCGCGCCAATGCGTCGCACGTCGATACGCATCGACGAATAGAACTTCAGCGCGTTGCCGCCGCTGGTCGTCTCGGGGTTGCCAAACATCACGCCGATCTTCATGCGCAGCTGGTTGATGAAGACGATGCAGGTGTCGGACTTCGAGATCGACGCGGTCAGCTTGCGCAGCGCCTGGCTCATCAGGCGGGCTTGCGCGCCGACCTGGGCGTCGCCCATTGTGCCCTCCAGCTCCGCCTTCGGCACCAGCGCCGCGACCGAGTCGACAACGATGATGTCGACCGCGCCCGAGCGCACCAATGTGTCGACGATCTCCAAGGCCTGCTCGCCGGAGTCTGGCTGGCTGACCAGCAGCTCGTCGGTCTTGACGCCGAGCTTGCGCGCATATGCCACGTCGAGGGCATGCTCGGCGTCGACGAACGCAGCCACACCTTCGCCCTTCTGCGCCTCGGCGACGACGTGCAGTGCCAGCGTCGTCTTGCCGCTCGACTCCGGGCCGTAGACCTCGACGATGCGGCCGCGCGGGAAGCCGCCGACACCCAGCGCCAGATCGATGCCGATGCAGCCGGTCGAGATGGTGCGGATGTCCTTGAAGAGAGCGTCGCTGTCGCCCAGGCGGACCATGGCGCCCTTGCCGAAGTTGCGTTCGATCGAGGCGAGCGCGGTCTCAATGGCGCGTTCCTTGTCCTTGCCGGTGAGCGCTTGCGAGGCGGCGGCCTTGGGGGTCGTGTTTGAGCGTGCCATGTTGCGTACTCCGTTATGGTTCCGAGGCTTCGAGCCGCCGGTTGGTTTTGCAGATGTTGGTTTCCAGATGGGGTGTGGGGAGACGGGTTGAGTTTCTCCTGACCACTGGACGGATGTTCAGTGATCCGCGATCGACTTGCAAGTCTTTCTCGAAAAAAAGAAGGGTACGTCCCGCTGTTCAGCCCCTCGGCTGTGGCCTTGGACCCAACGCCTGCGCTCCGGCCCCGCCGCGTCGCTCAGGTTCGACCCCTTCTCGGATTGCGGTGGCGTTGCTACCATGTCGCGACCGTTGGTAGCGGCCCTCGCCGAGTCCCTCAGGAGCGCGCCTTGAGTGATGAGCGTCGCAAGCCGAGTCCCGCGGAGGTGCGCCCTGAAGGGTCGCGCGCCGGGTCCCCTGGCGCCTCCGGGGACGCTGCCGACGAAGCATTCGACGCCGCAACCGACGACGCGCTCGACGACGCGCTTGACGATGCGCTCGACGACGCGACCGATGAAGCGCTCGGCGCAGCGCAGGACGGCCGCGCGTCCGAATCGACTGCCGCAGTGGCCGTTTTAGTGCCGGCGCCGGCGGCGCCAACCCGCGTGCAACGATTTCGGCAGACCCGCCAGATCAGCACGCCACCGCGCTTTGATCACGACGACCTGGCGCCGACCGTTCACCGCGCGAGCGGCGACTCGAGCGCCGAGTCGATGACCGATGCCGAGGCGCTGCTCAACCTGACCTCGTCACCCCTGCTTGAGAACGACGACGACTTTGATCAATCCGAGCCCACCGAGCAGCCGGGTCGCTACGGCGCCGCCAGCCTGTTGGGCACCGGTGGTATGGGCAAGGTCCTGCGGGTCGAGGATGCCTGGCTCGGGCGCGACGTCGCGATGAAGGTCCTGCACAACGAGTCCGCGGACAGCCCGGAGTTCATCCGCGCCTTGCGCCGCGAGGCGCGGATCATCGGCGGTCTGGAGCACCCTGCGATCATCCCGGTCTACGAGATCGGCAATCGCCTTGACGGCAGCGTCTACTACACGATGAAGGTTGTCTCGCACACGTCGTTGGGCGAGGTCATTCGCCGCTTGCAGCAGGGCGACGCCGCCGCCGTCGAGCGCTTCGGTCTGCGTCGGTTGATCGGCATCTTTGTGCAGATCGCCCAAGGCATGGAGTTCGCTCACCAAAAACTGGTCGTCCACCGCGACATCAAGCCCGAGAACGTCCTGCTCGGCGAGTTCGGCGAGGTCCAGCTCATGGACTGGGGCATCGCGAAACGCATGGACAGCGTGCGGCCGCCTGGAGCCGAGGGTCTGATCGTCGGCACGCCGGCGTACATGGCCCCCGAACAGGCCGCCGGCTACGATTCCCTCGTCGACCAGCGCGCTGACATCTACGCCCTGGGCGTGATGCTCTACGAGGTCCTGGCGTTGCGTCGGCCGTTCGAGGGCGACAGCTCGCGCAAGCAGCTCGACGCCGTCCGCCACGCTACGCCGTTGCCGCCTTCGGTCGCGGCTCGAGACCGGCGCGTACCGGTCGAGCTCGACGCTTTGGTGCTGCGCATGCTCGCGAAGGATCGCCAGGATCGGCCGCAGAGCATGCGCGAGGTCTGGGAGGCGCTCGAGCGGTTCATGGCCGGCGAAGAGGAGCGTCAGCGCCAACAGCTACGCGCTGAGACCTGCTACCAGCGCGCCCTCGAGGTGCTCACCGACCTGGGCAGTCTCCAGGTGCAGCGCGAGTTCGCCCAGCGCGAGGTCGAGCACCTGACCGGCTCGGTGCGACATTGGGATCCGCAGACCCGCAAACAGGAGATGTGGGCGCTGCGGCACCGACTTGAACTGCTTGAGGTGCGATTCACCCACGCGTTCTCGACCGCCACGGAGATGCTGCGTCAGGCGATCGAGGCTGCCGATCACGCCGCCGCTCGGCAGAAGCTGGCCGAGCTGTACTGGGAGCGCCACGACGAGGCTGCGCGCCAGGAAGACCACGGCACGCGCCTGTACTTCGCCCGGTTGGCGCACGAACTGGAAGGTGGCGTCATCGGCGCGACCGGGCATCTGCACATCCGCTCACAGCCGCCCGGCGCGACGGTTTGGGCGATCCCTTTTGAGGAGATCGACGAGGTCGGCGGGGTGCCTCCCGATCGATATCGGATCGGCGTGACCCCGCTCACGAGCGCCCAGCTGCCGACCGGGCCGTATGTGCTGCGCGCCCGCGTCGACGGCCACCGTGACGCCCAGGAGTCGATCTACGTGCGCGAGCACAACGGCGACATCTTGATGCTCTGCCACCCTTGGGCCAGCGAACTGCCAATGACGGGGCGCGAGGCGGAGGTGGCGCTGTTGTGGCGGCTCCTTGAGGACGCCGAGCTGCGCACCCGGCCGATCACGTGTCTCGTCGCCGGCGCCCCGGGGATGGGCAAGAACCAGCTCATTGAGGCGTTCCGGGGCGAGGTCAAGCGCCACCCGGTCAAGGTCTACTTTCTCATGGAGGTGACCTGCGAACCGATCCGCCGCGACGTGCCGTGGGCAGCGGTCGTCGAGTTGATCCGCCAGCGCGCTGGTGTCCTGGAGTCCGACAGCGCCGCCGAGGCGCGCGCCAAGGTTCGCCGTACTGTGCAGCTGGCCTTTTCACGATTTGGCCTGCGTCGTCTCGCCGAGGCAGAGCAGCAGGAGGCCTGGAAGGTCGCCGATACCATCTGCGCGCTGCCCGCGTTCGACGTCATCGATCCCGCGCGCGCCGCGCTGGTTGGCGTGACCGAGGCGAGCCGCCAGGCATGGATCCGCGCTCTCGCGACGTTCTTTCAGCGCATGGCCGTGACGAACCCAGTGCTGATGATGATTCGCAATGTTCAGTACATGGATCACGCCAGCCGCGACTTCTTCGAGCAGGCGCTGCAGCTGCTGCGCGGTGCGCCGATCTTGATCGTCGCGACGGCCTCCGAGGAGGAGTCGCTGCCGACGTCGTCTTCGAGCCCGGCCGAGGCGAGCGTGCCCGCCTTCCACTTCGACCACACGATCGCGCTCGGCCCCCTCAAGCAGCTCGCCCTCGATGTGTTGGTGCGCGAGCTGGTGGCCGCTCCCGTCAACCCCAAGCTGCTCGCGTGGCTGCGGGCGCACGGACGCGGCAATCCCTTCCTGGTCGGTGAGCTCGTCAATCTGCTCGCGGTCACCCAGGCCATGGTGCTCGACAACGCCGAGTGGCGCCTGGACCGCGACCGGCTGCCGCTCGACCTGGAGCCGGGCGACATCGACGCTGCCGTGACCGCGCTGATTCGGACGTTGAGCCCGCACGGCCGGCAGACCTTGGCCGCCGCCGTCGTCGTCGGCCGGGTCTTCTGGGCCGGCGCCCTGCGTGCGCTGGGCATCGTCCGCCTCGAGGCGGCGCTCGACGAGCTGGTGGAGCGAGGGTTCATCACTCGCAACGCGACCAGCCGCTATGTCGACGAGGCGGAATACCGACTCAGTTCGTCCCTGCGCTGGCGGGTGGCGTACGACCTGCTCAGCCCTCAGAGGCGCCGCCGCCTACACCGTCACGTCGCCGGTTGGATGACGGGTCGAGGCCGATCGGATCTCGAGGAGGCACTGCGCCTGGCCTTTCACCTGGAGATGGGCGGCCAGCCGCGCGAGGCGGCGCTCATGCTCTACCGGACTGCCCGCGCCGCGCAGGCCGTTGGCGCCCTGGAAGAGGCGGCACGGCTCTTCACGCGGGCACACGTGATGAGCGACGACTCGGGCATCCAGACCGGTGCTGAAGAGGCGCTGCGCGTGGTCGGGCGGGCCCTGCGCGAGCGTCGCCACGACCGCACTGCGACTCAATACTGACCGTCCCTGCCCGCCTGCGACCGCCTCTGGCCGCCTGCGACCGCCTCTGCCCGCCTGCGACCGCCTCAACCGCTGAAGCGCGCGCGCAAGAGGTTGAGGAAGTCTCCGT
>CALGHC010000804.1 GCA_937915965.1 uncultured Myxococcales bacterium | reverse complement strand
GACCGCCGTCACCGGGCAGGCCCGGCTGCAGAGGTTGCAGCCGATGCAGCGCTCGTCGTCGAGGCGCGGTTCGAATCCGCTGGGGTTCACGGCCCGCAGCCCAAAGTCGTTGATGGCCTGCAGCTGGCCACAGCAGCAGCCGCAGCACGAGCAGATGTAGCTCGGCCGGTCCTGGACGTTGTCGGCGATGTGCACCAGGCCAGCGTCGCGGGCCTGGCCGAGCAGAGCGTGGGCGTCGGCGAGCGCGAGCGGCCGACCGAAGCCGCGGCGGATGACGAATTCCGCGCCCGCGTTCAGCGACATGCAGACCTCCTTGGGGGCGTCGCAGTCGCGGTCGAGATGTTCGGCCTTGTGGCGGCAGTAGCAGATCGAGACCGCGTGGGTGTGCGCCGTCTCGACCAGCTCGCTCGCCCGCTCCCAGTCGAGCACATCGGGCAGGGCTTCACCGTCGATGTGCTCCTCGCGCACCATCGCCCGGCCGATGACGGTCTCGCCGCCAAATGCCTCTTCGGCAAACGCGCTGTCGAAGTGCGTGTACGCGTCGAGCGCTTCGGCCATGCGCTGCTTGGGGATACCGTCCTTGATGCGCATCAGCGAGAACTCGAAGAAGCCCACCACCGGCGGCGACAGCATGTAGCGCACGACGCCGGTCTCGGGGTGCACGAGGTCCATGACTACGCCCTTGTCGCACATCGCGTCGAGCTTCGGCCGCAGGACGTCCGCGTCCATGCCGAGGCGCTCGGCGCAGCGCTCCAGGCGGGCAGGGCGCAGCGGCAAGCGCGCTGCGATCGCGGCTTCCTCGGGCTCGTAGAGGATCTCAAGGATCTCTCGCCAGCCCTGCCAGGCACGCGCGTCCTTGGGCTCGGGCATGCCGACCTGGCCCTGATCGAGGCGCTCGACGAGGTCGCGGTACTCTTCCTTGAGGTGGCCGGTGTGTCCCATGGGCGATCCGCCGTTGTGGTCGGCGCGTGCGGCGTGCTAGCGCACCCAGACGTAGCCGTAGTGGTTCCAGCTGTCGTTGCCGCCCATGCCCTTGCCCCAGTACCACGCGTATTGGTTGCCGTGGTGCATCAGCGAGAGGTACTGGCCGTTTGAGGCGTACGGGTACCAGTGGGTTGCGGCGCCCGACCACTGTGTGGAGCCGGTCCAGCCCGCGGTGTGCTTGAGCCGGTACTGGTAGGCTCCCGACGGAGCCGTCCACGGGCTCTGTACCTTGTACGCGCCGGTGAACTGGTAATAGACGACCTTGCTCGAGGGCTCGTAGTCCTCCACCCGGGGCTTCACCGCGTCGAGGGTCACGGCCATCTGGGTGTAGCCGGTGCCCTTCTCGATCTGGTTGCCGGCCAACGACAGCGACCAGACGCCGCTGGTCTTGTTCTCGCCGAAGTCGGTACGCAGCTGGCCAAAGGTCGAGAAGATGTTGCCGCCGGTGGGCTGCGAGACCTTGTTGCCCATGAACGCCACCAGCGTCCAGCCGCCGCCGTCGCTGGTCATGTCGCAGTAGACCTGGAACGAGGCGCCGGCTGGCTTGATCCAGTAGACCCCGTCGCCGCTCGACGAACCCGAGTCGACGATGTGCTTGCAGCCGTTGCCGGGGTTGGTCGAGGTGCCGAGCTGGCCGGCCTTGGCGAACTCGATGAACTGTTTGCCGTTGCACACAAAGAGCTTGTCGTTGGTGGTGTTGTACCAGGCCAGACCGACGACCTTGGCGTCGCACGCGACCGGCTCGCTCTTGGCGTTGTGGAAGCGGAAGAACAGCCCCTGGTTGCCACCAAAGTCGATATCGGTGCCGTGGTGCTGCACGGCGGGCCAGTTGTTCTCGGCGTCTGTCTTGGCGTAGGGCGTGAGATCCGGCCCGCCGCTGAGGTCGTCGTACTTGCCGCTGGTCGCGACCGCGGCGAGCTGCTTGGCCGTGACGAGATCCTGCGCGAAAGACGGCGCCGCCATCTCGGCCGTCACGCAGCCCGTGCATGCGAGCTTGCTGGCGACCGCGGCGCTGTTGGCCTCGTCGGCGCTGGTCGCTACCGCCGCCGTCTGGGCCTGATCGGCGAGCTTGGCGTGGTCGGCCTCGGTGGCCTTGTCGGCGAGCTTGGCGTGGTTCGCTTCGGTGGCGTTGTCCGCCAGAAGCGCCTTGTCTGCCGGCCCGTTCTTGCTCTGTGAACCCGCGAAGGTGAAGTCCACGTGGCTGCCCTGCACCGCTCCCAGCGCGATCTTCGTCGAGGTCACCGCCCCGTCGGCGAGGGCGTCGCTGCCCACCGCACTCGCCGCGATCGCTTGGGCCGTCACGCATCCTGAACACGACACGCCATGCGAGACGTTGGCCGCAAAGGCGTACGGCACCGTGGCGAATGGCACGCGCGGCATCTCGGCTTCTTTGCCCACCGAGACGCCCATCCACAAGGCCTGCGCCTCTTCGAAGATCTTGGGGTCGAAGGGGTTGAACGCCCCGACCGCGGTGCTGAAGTGGCCGCTGCCGACGGTGACGCCGACGAGCGCCTCTTTGTAGAGCTCGGCCGGCGCGTCCTTGGCGTCGTAGAGGGCGACGATCATGCCGTACTCGCCGTCGGCCACCGGTCCACCGCCGGCGGTGCGCAGGAAGCCCTCGATGCGGAAGGTCGATGGCAGCGCGGCGAGCGCCGGGGTGGCGACACTGAGGATCACGGCGAGGCAGAGGCTGCGGATCATCAAGCGGGACATGGGTTCCTCCAAGAACGAGCCTGGGGCGCTCTTCGCGGTATTCGCGATTCTTCCCGCGTACACGGGCACCTCGTCGCTCTGTGCCGTCAGGCTAACGCCTTGGGGGCGCCCACGCAAAGCCCTATCGCGGCGGCCCGGCGAGCAGACCGGGGGTCAAGCACAGCTCGGGCGCAGCGGCTGGCTCGTTCGCCAGGGCGCGCTCGGGGCGGCCGAAGGTGCTGATCACGGTGGGAGGCTGGTACATGTTCCAGCCCATGCGCGTGCGCAGGGCCTCGGCGGCGACCAGCGGAAAGAGCGCGTACGAGACTGCCCTCTGCAGCAGCGTCTCCTTGCCGAGGATCCGCTCGTAGTGCGCGCCGAGCTCGACCGCCTGGGCGCGCATCTTGGCCGTCGGCGCGAAGAAGCGCATCCAGCGGATGATGTGCCGGTAGTCGCGACAGCGGTCGACGAAGGCCTGCCGGCGGATCGCCAGCCGCGGTGAGCCGCCGTCGTCGCGCTCGGCGCCGCGCGCCGTGGTCTCAAAGAGGCGAAACAGGCTCGGGCCGTTGGCGTGGTACTCGTGTTCGAAGGCGCGCTTGAGGATGCCGTGGGTCTCGTCGCGCTCGAAGTGCGGATGGCGAAACCAGATGCGGTCCTGGCCGTGGCGCTCTTCGTGCGGCACCGTCTCGATCAACAGGCCGCGCTGCTGGTAGTCGGCAAAGAGCTCGGTCACGGGCATCGGCCCCAGCTGCATGAACTGCACGAAGTCGGCGTCGAGCGAGGTCATGAACTCGATGTCCTCGTTGATGGTCTCGCGGTCGTGGTGTTCGAGAAAGAGGATGCCGCTAGCCAGCACCATGATGCCGGCGTCGCGCAGCTCAGCGACCAGCGCCTTGAAGTCGACGCCCTCGTTCTTGGTGTAGACCTCGCGCTTGCTCTCCACCCCCAGCCAGAGGAACTCGACGCCGAGGCGCCGCAGCAAGTCGACGCCGACCCGACCGATGGTCTCGGCGCTCGAGAAGATGCTCAGCTTCCAGTGTTTGTCGTGGTCTTCCATCAGCTCCAGGAAGCGCCGTACCCGCTCTTCGCGCTTGAGGAAGTTCTCATCCATGATGAAGAACTCGCTCATGCCCAGGCGCTTCTCGACGTCGACGGCGGCTGCAAAGAGGGCATCCCCGCTGTCGAAGTAGGCGTCGTAGCGTTTGTCGAAGAAGAAGCTGGTCGCGCAGAATCGGCAGGCGTTGGGGCAGCCGACGCCCGGGATCAGCACCGCGGCCTCGACCGGGCGGCGCACACCCATCATCGACTTCGACAGGGCCGACTTGACGGCCGGGTGGCGGATCGGCTGGGCGGGGTCCTCGCCGAGCAGCTCGCGCAGCCAGCGCACTCCCTCGCCCCGGCAGATGTGATCGGCGTCGATCAGCTTCTCGAGGTCGGGGATGTGGGTGCCGTGGCCGCCCAGGATGATCTGGGTCGCGGGCGCGTGCTGGCGGACCAGCTCGGCCATCCGCCGCGCCTTGACGAAGTTCGGTGCGATGAACGAGATGCCGACGTAGTCGTAGCCCTTGCGCAGCTCGGCGATGAACCGGGCCTGGGTGGGGAAGTCGAGCACGTGGGTCTCGGCGTCGATGTTTTCAGCGAGCAGGTGCAGGCCGAAGCTCGGGTGGTGGAAGCGCAGGCTGAACATGCCCTGTTCGCGCGTGACCTGGTTGTGGAAGAGCTCCATGACGTTCTCTTTGCGGCCCCAGTCGTCGTCGACGCCGAAGGGTCCAAAGACGGAGCTCATTAGAATCTTGACCATAGTGTCCTCGTCGTCGCGGCGTCGGTCAGCCCGGCTGCCGCAGGGGGCCGGCGAAGAGGTGCCGGCGGCGACCGAAGACTAGGGTGTCGATGTCACAGTTCGGTCACGGGCCCGCGCTAGCGGTCGCTGCGCTCCGGGCGGCACGAACGGCAGCGCGGTGGCTTGCCGAAAGGCGCCGCGGTGGCTTGCCGAGAGG
>CALGHC010000803.1 GCA_937915965.1 uncultured Myxococcales bacterium | reverse complement strand
CACCCGTCCGTGCTCGACCATGCTCTGCGCGTCGGCGGTCAGCCCGCTCACCGCGCACGCCACGTGGGAGCCGATCTCCATGATCTTGTCCAGTCTCGACGGGATCATGAGCGGAGACTGCGTGCGACTCTCCACCGCCAGCACGATGCCTTCCTGGGTCAGGATCGCGATCGCGGTGAGGGCCAGCAGCAGGGCGGCGCCGCGCTGCCGGTCGCTCGGCCCAGGCGTGCCGTCGCCGACGCTGCGCAGGCCAGCCGCCCAGGCGTCACGCAGGCGCTCGCCGGGCCGCACCGAGGCCGCATTCGTCTCGCCAGTGGGGCGCCGCGTCTCGCTCATCGGACGCCTCCCCCGGTGCCACCGCCGAACAGACCACCAATAGCCCCTGCAGCATTCGGTAGGGTGAATCCAGACGGAGTCACGGCCGGCACCGCGGCATATGGATTTAGTGTATTTTCATAGGCTTGGGGCGTGTATGGCTTGCCGAGTTCAAGCGGCTCCTGCAGCCGAATGCGCGTCTGTGTCGTGAACTCAAGGTCCACGTCCTCTTCCCACGTCGACACCACGATGCGGATCCGCACCCGCGCAGGCAGCCATCCTTCGTCGGCACCGTGCTTCTTTTCGCGTCCGGACTGTTTCGCCAGCTCGTTGCCGAGCGCGACGTTGCCCGTCATGCCCGCCGTCACCGCCGCGATCTGCTGCTTGCGGCGCTTCTCCTCCGCAGCCTTGTCGACGACAACCTTCCAATCTGGCTGCCAGGTCTCCTTGTCGAGGTTCCAGTACTCGAACTCCAGCTCGCGTACGCCCTCGATGAGTACCTGACGGCGCCCCTCCTTCTCGGGGGTGTCGTCGATGATCACCTTCTCGCGACGCACCAGGTTCGACAGGTTGCTGCCGGGCTCGCGCTCCAGCGCGTACTCGACCACGCCCTGGTCGCTCTCGAGCACGTTGCGAGCCATGCGCCGGTGGCCCATGTAGGTGAAGATCAGCTTCTTCGACTTGCCGATGAAGGCAGTCTTGGTAGTGCCGTCCTCGTTCTGGTGGCGGGACAAGTACGCCATCGACAGCTCGCGCTGCACCCGGCCGAGCGCCACTCGCGCAGCGTGGTAGCGATCCTGCATCTCGCGGTTGTCGCGGATCGCTCCCATCACCGAGGTGATTGACGTCGCGATGATCAGCCCCATCATCGCCAACAGCGCTGCGGCGACCATGACCTCCATGAGCGTGAACCCGGATTGGGCCGCGCATCTCCTCGCCGGGGGGGCGTCTCTCATCCGCCGCCTCCCGTGCCGCCCGCTGGCGCAGACAGGGTGCCCGGGTCCATCGCGTTCTGCAGGGCCTCGGCGTCCTTCAAGGATTGAATCTGCAGCGCCTCTTCTTCGCTGACCGCCGTCGTGAAGGTCTCGATCTCCAGCGTGCGGTCGCCCTCATTGTCCACCCACGACAGGCGGATCTTTACCTTGCGGGTGCGGTCCGTGGCTCGCTTGAGGATCCGAGGCAACAACTCGGCGATCATCAGGCCCATCGACATCTGCAGCACGGAGATATTGATATCGCATAGTTCTAGCAGGTTCAGCCCTGCGTCGCCGGACAGCAAGATGGTCTGGATCAGCTGCATCAGGTCGCCGCCCTGCGACAGCTCTGAGAGGTCCAGACCGGCGGTGGCGGCCGAGCTCGCGGCGTCGCCGAGGCTGCTGGCGCGCTGGGCGCCGGGATCGCCACCGCCGTTGAGCTTGTCGAGCGCGCCGGACTCCTGCAGCGCCTCCTGGCTTTGGGCGAGGACCTCCTGGCTGTCCTGCGTCAGCTCGCCGATCGCGCCCTCGTCGAGGTTGAGGCCGAGCAGGTCGTAGCGGCACTTGAACTGGCGTTGGACTGCCTTGGGCAGCTCGCACTCGCGGTCGGTCAGATCGTTGGTCGGGAAGCCGTCCTTGCGGTACTGCTCCTCGATGTCGAGCATGACGCCGCGCAGCAGGAGCGCAGCGGCGGTCGAGCGATAGACGCGCTTTGACAAGATCGCCGATGACGACGACGACGCCGCGATCACGGCGAGGGCGAACGCGAGGATCGCCAGCGCCATCATGATCTCGAGCAGCGAAAAGCCGCGTGCCCCTCGATTGGTCGTCCTGGTCGTCGCTCCCTTCAAGCCGTCTCCTCTCTATGACCCTGTTATGACCCTGTTTGTGCGCCCATCCGCCATCGTTCAGCGCTGCAGGAACTCGCGCGCCTCCAGGCGGATGGCGTGCAGGTGCGCCGTGCCCTGCAGGGCGAGCACCTCGACCGTCATGATGTCCTCCTCATCACCCTTGGCGCCGACCCAGATGAACGCCGACTCGGCCGTGCCGTTGGGGAAGAAATTGACCATCGCCTGCCCGGACGACGTTGGCTCACCCTGGTGCGAGGTCATCACCCCGTCGAATACAACACCGGCGTCCAGCTTGTGTTTCGCCAACAGCCGCGTCGTCGCTGCGCCAAAGTTCGCCCGGCCCTGACGCTCCTTTCCGTCTTCGCCCTCTTCGTCTTCCTCGTCCTTCGCTG
>CALGHC010000802.1 GCA_937915965.1 uncultured Myxococcales bacterium | reverse complement strand
AGGAGCCGGGGGCTGCCGTCTTGTTCGCCGGCGCTGCTGGCGCCGGCGGCTCGGCTGGCGGACATGCCGACGAGCGCGCCCGCCTCTCGTCATCGGTACGCGTCAGCGCCCGGCCGTAGCCGTAGCAGGTCGCGCCGAGGAAGACGCCGGCCTCGTCCCACTGCAGGGACCAGCCATCGAGCGTACCGTGACGCCAGGCGGCCTCGCCGGCCTTGCTGCCATCGCGCCGCCACCACTGCCACACACCGTGCTCGACGCCCTCGCGGTGGGCGCCCTCCGCGCGGCGCTGGCCGTTGTCGAACCAGGTGACCGCAGGACCATCGCGACGGCCGTTGAGCCAGGTGACGCGCGCAAGCGGTTGGCCGTCGGCGAGCAGGTTCTCTTCGACCGCCTGCAAGCGGCCGAGCGCGTCCTCGCAGTACCGCCGGCGGACGTGATCCGAGTCGTCGCGGTGCTCCCAGATCGTCATGTTGTCGCCGCAGCTGCCTGCCGCCTTGCGCTCGACGATCAGCGTGCGGGTCACCGGTCCCTTGGGGGCGCTGCAAGCGACCATCCCGGCGCAGCATGCGATGGCCAGAGCGACGGCCAGGGCGATGGCTCGACGGTCCAAGGTTGTGCGCTTGTTCATCTATCAGCTCTCCGCGCCCGCCCGCGGCAGCACGCGGTGCAAGAAGAGGAGCCCGGTCACGGCAGCCACGGTCGAAGCGGCGAGGATCGCGATCTTGGCGACCGCGACGTTGGCGGGGTCGTCGAAGGCGAGCCCGGTGACAAAAAGCGACATGGTGAAACCGACGCCGCCGAGGATGGCCGCACCGATGAGGTGGGTCCAGCGCGCTCCGGTCGGCAGATCGGCGATGCCCAGGCGCACCGCGAGCCAGCTCGCCGCGGCGATGCCCAGCGGCTTGCCGAGGACCAATCCGACGACGACGCCGACGCCCGCGGGGGCGACCAGCGCGTCGACGACTCGATCGAGCGGCAACTCGACGCCGGCGTTGGCGAGGGCAAAAACCGGCATGATCGCGTACGAGACCCACGGGTGCAGGCTGTTCTCGATGCGGTGCAGTGGCGAGTCGACGTCGTTGACGGCCCTGACGATCTGATGGAGCGCCGCCGCTTGGTCGCGGTTCACTGGGTGTGGCCCGGGGCTGTGGCCGCGTTTGAAGCGATCGAGGGCATGTTGCACGTCATCGACGAAGCGCCGTCGATCCTTGCGCGGCGAAGCGGGGATGCTCATGCCCAGCAAGACGCCAGCGATCGTCGCGTGGATCCCGGAGCGCAACATCGCGTACCATAGCAGACCGCCAACCAGCAGGTACGCCGTCGGCGATCGGCTGTCGCGCAGGTTCAGACCTACCAGGACGGCCATGAGGCCGCCGGCGATGGCCAGCCAGGTCCAATCGATCGCGTCGGTGTAGAACGCGGCGATCACCAGCACCGCCAAGAGGTCATCGACGATCGCCAGGGCCGTGAGGAAGACCATCAACCACAGCGGCACGCGCCGACCGAGCAGCGCCAAAATACCGAGCGCGAAGGCGATGTCGGTCGCCATCGGGATGCCCCAGCCGTGCAGCGTGTCGGAGCCGCGGTTGATGAGCGCGTAGAGCAGGGCAGGAACGACGACGCCGCCAATCGCACCGGCGATGGGCAGGGCGGCCTGACGTGGCGAGGCGAGCTCGCCAGCGAGCACCTCGCGCTTGATTTCGAGGCCGACGACGAAGAAGAAGATGGCCATCAGGCCATCGTTGATCCAGCCCTCCAGCGGCAGCTGCAGTCCGCGGCCGCCGATGTCGATCCGAATCGGCGTGTGCAGGAGGTGGCGGTAGCCGTCGCCCCACGACGAGTTTGCCCAGATCAAGGCGATGACGGTCGCCGTCAGCAGCAGCAGACCGCCCTTGGCTTCGGTCTGCACGAAGCTGACGATCGGCGTGAGCAGCCGGCGCATGACGACCACCGGCCGCGGATCGCGTTGCACGTCGCTCGGCGGGTCGATCGCTGTCGTGGGTGGCGCGGCGGGTCGAGGCATGGTGTGACTTTGGGTTGCTGACTGTGGTCGCCGGATCCTCGGACGTGCCTCCCGCATGAGCGGTCCGCGACGAGCCTACGGCGCGGACCGAGGCGAGGCAAGGCAGAGGTCTTTGGGCGCGCTTCGGGGCGCGCTTGGGGCGCGCTTGGCGGGCGGTTGGCGGGCGCTTGGCGGGCGGTTGGGGAGGCGCTTTGGGAGGCGCTTTGGGGGGCGCTTCGCGGGGCGTGCTCCGGCGTGCGCTTGTTGCTATGCTCAGCCTGCATTGGTCGATCCAAACGGGCATCTGTCCCCGCGGTCGCACCGACGGTTGATGGGGTACAGCATGGTCGAAACCGGGCGGACGGGGCAGACGGAGCGGACCGGCATCGTGCTGGACGCGAAGTGTCTGCTCCACGACCCGGGGCCGAATCATCCGGAGAGCTCCAAACGGCTCGCGGTCTTGATGAACGCGATGCAATCCGCACCGATGAAGAAGCTGCAGCTGGTCAGTCTGGATCTGCGCGACGCCAGCATCGAGGAGATCGAGCGCGTCCATACGGCGGCCTACGTCGAGCGGTTGGAGCGCGCCCGCGGGCGGCGGCAGATCATCGACCCCGACACGATGGCTGGACCGCGCAGCTTCGAAGCCGCGGTCCGGGCGGCCGGATGCGCGATCTCCGCCACCGAGGCGGTCGCGCGCGGCGACGTCCGCAACGCGTTCGCGCTGGTTCGGCCGCCGGGCCACCACGCTCGACCCGACATCGGCATGGGCTTCTGCCTCTTCAACAACGTCGCCATCGCCGCGCGCCACGCCCAGGCGACTCTGGGCATGCGCCGCATCGCGATCGTCGATTTCGACGTGCACCACGGCAATGGCACGCAGGAGGCCTTCTATGCCGATCCCAGCGTGCTCTATGTGTCGACCCACCAGGCGATGCACTTCCCGGGGACGGGTGAGCTCGAAGAGACCGGCGAGGGCGCTGGCGTCGGTCGGACCCTCAACATCCCGCTGATGGCAGGCCACGGCGACCGCGAGTACGACGCCATCTACGGCGGCCTGATCGCCCGCGTCCTGGAGCAGTATCGGCCCGACCTGATCCTGGTGTCGGCGGGGTTTGACATCTTCGAGGCCGACAGCTACGGCGGGATGCAGGTCAGCTTAACCGGAATCGTTCAGATCGCCGGTCACTTGAAGATGACCGCCGATCAAGTCTGCGACGGCCGGCTGGTATTCGTGCTCGAAGGAGGTTACCACCTCGGTGGCCTGGGCGAGGGCGTACAAGCCTGCCTGCAGGTCCTCACCGGATACCGGCCTGTTCGCGAGTCCCGCGGCCCGCTCATGGGACTCCCCCTGGGCGACGGAATCCAGGCTGTCGCCATCGCTCAGCGGTTCTTTACGCTCTAGCGCCATTCCAACCCGCGCCCGCGCCCGCGCCCACGCCGGAGCCCGAGCCCGAGCCCGAGCCCGCCCTGCCGCGGCCAAGAGGACGAGTCCTTTCGACATGCAACACATCCGCAACTTCTGCATCATCGCCCACGTCGACCACGGCAAGTCGACCCTCGCCGACCGCCTCATTCAGTCCTGCGGCGGCGTCGACGAACGGGGCTTTCGCGACCAGATCCTCGACTCGATGGACATCGAGCGAGAGCGCGGCATCACGATCAAGAGCAACGCGATCACACTCGACTACACGGCGAGGGACGGCCGCAAGTACGAGCTCAACCTGATCGACACCCCCGGCCATGTCGACTTCAGCCACGAGGTACGTCGCTCGTTGATGAGCTGTGATGGCGCGCTGCTCGTCGTCGACGCGAGCCAGGGTGTCGAAGCGCAGACCGTCGCCAACCTCTACCTGGCGATGGAGCACGACCTCGCGGTGCTGCCGGTGATCAACAAGATCGACCTGCCTGCCGCCGACGTCGAGCGCGTCCGTGAGGAGATCGACGCCGACCTGGGCCTCGACCCCTTTGAGGCGGTGCCGATCTCTGCCAAGAACGGCATCGGCATCGACGAGGTGCTCGAGGGGATCGTCACCAAGCTGCCGCCCCCCAGCGGTGACCCCGAAGCGCCGCTCAAGGCGATCATCTTCGACGCCTACTACGATACCTATCGCGGCGTTGTTCTGGTCTGCCGGATTCGCGAGGGTCGTCTGGTCAAGGGCGACCGGATCCGCTTCATGCACACCGACATCGAATACGACGTCGAAGAGGTGGGGCACAACAAGCTCATCCGGGTCAAGGCCGACCGGCTTCAGGCCGGCGACGTTGGCTACGTCATCGCCGGCGTCAAGACGATCCGCGACATCGAGGTAGGCGACACGATCACCAGCGTGAGTCGTCCGGCGGCCGAGCCCATCCCAGGCTACCGACCCGCGCGCCCCGTGGTCTTCTCGTCGATGTATCCGATGGGCACCGACGAGTACGAAGAGCTGGTCGCGGCGCTGGAGAAGCTGCACCTCAATGACGCCTCGTTGGTCTACCAGAAGGACTCGTCGGCGGCCCTCGGTCACGGCTTTCGTTGCGGCTTCCTCGGTCTGCTGCACCTCGACGTCGTCCAGGAGCGCCTGCAGCGCGAGTTTGGCATCTCGCTCGTGCTGTCGGCGCCGTCGGTGCTCTACAAGATCGATCTGAGCGACGGCAGCAGCCTCGAGATCGACAACCCGACCTACTGGCCGGATCCGATGCGCATCCAGAAGATCTATGAGCCGTACATCAGCGCGACGATCATGACGCCTGAGAAGTACATGGGCGCGGCCATGGAGCTGTGTCGTGAGTACCGGGCGAGCTCACTGGGCATGAACTACCTCGCGGTCGGCCGCGTCGAGGTGAAGGCCGAGATGCCCCTGGGCGAGGTGCTCTTCGACTTCTACGACAAGCTCAAGACGGTGACCCGCGGCTACGGCAGCTTCGACTACGAGGAGCTCGAGTACCGACCAGCCGACATCGTCAAGGTCGACATCCTGGTCAACGCCGAGAAGGTCGACGCGCTGTCGTACCTGGTCCACGCCGAGAAGGCGCGCTCACGGGCGTTGCACTACTGCGAGCAGCTGGCCGCCACGATCCCACGGCACCAATTCAAGATCCCGATCCAGGGCGCGATTGGCGGCAAGTTCATCGCGCGCAGCAACATCGCGGCCCTGCGCAAAGACGTCACCGCGAAGTGCTACGGCGGTGACATCTCGCGCAAGCGCAAGCTGCTCGAGAAGCAGAAGGCCGGCAAGAAGCGCATGAAGCAGATCGGCAACGTCGAGATCCCGCAGGACGCCTTCGTCGCGGTGCTGCGCACGGACAAAGAGAAGAAGTAGGCCGCTGGCGAGCCGCGTCGCGCCTAGATCGGCAGTCCGATCCAGATCCCGCCAGCGCCGCCGTCCGAGCCAAACCGGGTCTGCAGGCCGAAACCGAGCTGGTCGGTCTGCAGCCGCGCGCCGAAGTAGGCGAAGCCGTCGCTGGTCGCGTCGATGAGCTCGCCGCCCCAACCCAGGTAGAACTGCACGGGCTGGTCGGCGGAAGGATCATCCGATCCGGTGCCGAAGGCGACGCCGAATTTCAACTCCATGGGCCGCAGGCTCCAGTCGCCCGTGTTGAGCTCGGAGCGGAAGTTCAGCCACTGCGGTCCGAGTCGTACCGAGCCAGCTGGCAAGAGGATCGGGTTGCTGGTCGTGCCGGACGGCTCGGCGTTCTGGTTGCCCGAACGCTCGGTCCAGCTGTAGCCGCCGGCAGCGCCGAGACGAAAGCCCACGATCGACCAGTCGATGCCACCCTGGGCTCGAAGTAGGCCCATCCACTTCGTCTCGGTGAGGTCATCGTCACTGCGGCGGCTCTCGGAGTCCGACCAGCTGCCGTAGAAATCGAGGTGCGTCACCAGCGGGCTCGTGGCCGAGCGATGGGTCCAACGCAGCTGCGACTCGCCGTGCACGACCTGCATGGGCGTGCCGCAGGCCGGTGTGTAGATGTAGTTGCCACCCTGGCCTGAGGCTTCGAGGGTGTCGGAGGGCTGGACCGCCATGGTCGCCAGCAACCAGGGGGTCACCACCGCGATCGTCCACAGCAAGACAATCCGCCGTCGGCTGCGAGATGGGTCGTGCATGTGGGCGTCCTTTGGTTCGAGGCCGCTGCCAGGCGAAGCGAGCGCCAACGTGGTCGCTCGCCGGCCCTGCCCCGGTTGGTCGTGCCTGTCCCGGTCGCCGGCCCGTGTCCGCGTCGCAGGTCAGTGTCCCGGAGCCGTCGGTGCGACGCAAGCGCGGTCGCCCCCCTACGCCAGCTCCATCGTCGACGTCAGGCGGCAGCCGGGCGTCTTCTCGGCGATCCAGTCGGCCCGAAATCGCGTCTCGGTCAGCACGCACAGGTTGCCAAACTCGTCGAGGAAGGAGTCGCGCGGCCAGTGCTGGTCGAAGTCCGAGCCGTCGGTTCCGCGGTCGAAGGTCACCCACCGGCATATCCGGAACGGACAGGCTTCGAAGGCAGCGTCGACGCCGTATTCGTCCTTGAGGCGCGACTCGATGACCTCGAACTGCAGCACGCCGAGCGCGCCGATGACGTAGTCCGAGCCAAGGGATGGGCGGAAGAGCTGCGCTGCACCCTCTTCGCAGATCTGCACGAGCCCTTTTTGCAGGCTCTTGACCTTCATCGGGTCCTTCAGCCTCACCCGGCGGAAGAGCTCGGGCGCGAACTTGGGCAGGGCCGTGAAGGCCAGGTCTTCGCCCTCGGTGAAGGTGTCCGCGATGCGGATGGTGCCGTGATTGGGGATGCCGATGATGTCACCGGGCCAGGCTTCCTCGACGATCGACCGGTCGCGAGCGAGGAAGGTCATCGCGTTGCGCACGATCAGCGGCTTGCCGGTGCGCACATGGAGGAGCTTCATGCCACGCCGGAACTGGCCCGAGCACACGCGCATGAACGCCATCCGGTCGCGGTGGCGGGGATCCATGTTCGCTTGGATCTTGAAGACGAAACCGCTGAAGTCGCTCTCTTCGGGCATGACGACGCGGGTGTGGGTCTCGCGCGGCTGCGGCGACGGCGCGAGCTCGCAGAAGGTGTCGAGCAGCTCGCGCACGCCAAAGTTGTTGACCGCAGAGCCAAAGAACACCGGCGTGAGCTGGCCGCGCTCGAAGCGCTCGGCGTCGTAGGGCTCGGAGGCGCCTTGTACCAGGTCGACCTCGTCGCGCAGGGTCGCGGCCAGGCGGCCGATCAGGGCGTCGATGCGTGGGTCGTCGAGGTCGGTGAGCTTCTCGCGCTCGTTGGCGTGGCCCCGCTCGGCGTGCAGATAGTGGACGAAAGCCTGCTCGCGCAGGTCATAGACGCCCTTGAAGTCTGAGCCCCGTCCGACCGGCCAGGTGAACGGCGTCGTCGCCATGCCGAGCTCTTTCTCGATCTCGTCGAGCAGCTCAAGCGGGTCGCGCGCCTCGAGATCCATCTTGTTGATGAAGGTGATGACCGGCGTGCGCTTGAGGCGACAGACTTCAAGCAGCTTGCGCGTCTGCGCTTCGACCCCCTTGGCGGCGTCGATCACCATCAGCACCGAGTCGACCGCGGTCAGGGTCCGGTAGGTGTCCTCGCTGAAGTCGTTGTGGCCGGGGGTGTCGAGCAGGTTGAGCGCTTTGTCGGCGTAGTCGAAGTTCATGACCGACGTGCTCACTGAGATCCCTCGCTCGCGTTCCACCGCGATCCAGTCGCTGGTCGAGGAGCGCGCCGCCCGCTTGGCCTTGACGGCACCGGCGAGGTGGATGGCGCCGCCGAACAGCAGCAGCTTCTCGGTCAGGGTCGTCTTGCCCGCGTCAGGATGCGAGATGATCGCGAAGGTGCGACGCCGGGCGAGCTCTTTGGGCAGTGGGGCAGACATGGCGGCGACTCGATCCAGCAGCAAAGGCGCGTGCGGGTTGTGGCGGGCTTTGCCCCGATCCTGGCGTGAATTCGGGAGGGGCCGGGAGGGGGCAGCGCGAAGCGGCGCGGACGCTAGCACGCCGCGAGGGCGCGCGGGTAGGGCCGCAGGAGGGGGTGTCGACATGGGCGCGGGTGCGTGCGGCGTCAGGCCACCCTGCAAAAAACAGGCTAGCCCGGTTTTGTAGTACCTCTATGCGATTTTGCCACAAGGCCCGATCCCGCCGCGTCACGCACGCTACTTGCGCAGGGCCCAGATCGCCTGGTAGCCGAGCGCGGTTTGCGACTCGGTGAACGCCGCGAGCGCGGTATCGAGCGAGGCGAGCAGGTCCTCGAGGCGGGCGATCCGCAGCAAGCCTCCCTCGGCGTTGGCCTCGGCTACCGAAAACGGTACGCCGTCGCCGCTGATCTCGCCCGTGGCCAGCGTCGTGGGGTAGGCGTAACCGTTGGGTAGGCCGCTCACGCGGAAACCGAGCTTCGGTCGCAGCACGACGGCGCCGTCCTGGTCGGAGACCTGCAGGTCCAGTGTGATGTCGAGCATAGCCCGCACGCCGAGCTCGGTCATCAGGCGCGCCTCGGCGCGGCAGGGCGATCGCAAGGTCCGCAACGCCCGGCGACCTTGACGGAAGGCCGTGGCT